>DASXXO010000133.1:0-6895 GCA_036503045.1 Caldimonas sp.
GAGATCACCAGCACCGAGACGCTCAAGCAGGCGGTCATGGCCGGGCTCGGGATCGGGTTCGTCTCGGCCCACACGATCGCGCAGGAGCTGCGCACTCGAAGCCTCGTCGTCCTCGACGTGCGGGGCTTTCCGCGGGTGCAGAAGTGGTACGTCGTGCATCGCCGCCGCAAGCGCCTGCCGCCGGTCGCGCAGGCCTTCAAGGCGTTCCTGATCGAGGAGGGAGCGGGACTGCTCGCCCGCATGATGGCGCCTTGAGCGCGGCTCGTGTCCGAGCCGCGCGCTAGTTCGTGGCAGGGGCGACCGGCGGCATCACCGGTCGCAGCAGCAGCCCGCTGGTCGAGACCTTCAGCTCGAGGTCGGCGGGCTCGATCACTGGAACGTACGTCGCCGAGCCGTACTCGGCGTCGAAGAAATCGGCGAGCGGCAGGTGCCGGCCGAGCGCGACCAGGTCGATCGCCGGCGGCGTGTCGATCTGGTAGACCGTCCGGGCGGCCGTGTTCTCCTGCTCGAGCGCGCGGTAGCGGCCGGCGATGCGGTCGAGCCGGTACGACGTGTTGAGCCCCAGGATGTTGGCGAGCGGCGTCCACTTGACGATGTGGCCGTCGAGGTAGATCTCGTCGCCGGCGAGCTCGTAGTGCGCGACGCGTCCGTCGGTGAACATGACCGTCGCCTCGTAGCGCTGCGCGCCCTTCGGAACGACCTTGATCCGTGCCGCGGTCTCCTCGTTCGTCAGCGCGCGCATGCCCTGGGCGCCGAGCGAGAGCAGCGCGATCACGCCGCCGGCGACGAGCAGCAGCAAAGCGAGCACCGAGCGCAGCACGAAACCCAGCAGCTTTGCGCGCACGAGCGCCGCGAACGCCGAGAAACCCAGGGCGATGCCGAGGATGCCGAAGACGATGGAAAGGGCGAGCAGCATGGATCGAAGGCTTGGCGCCGACCGCTCGTCGGCCGGCGCGCCGCCGACTCTACCGCGCCCCGGTGGCGATCTGGCGCAGAGCTTGTTCGAAGATGTGAGGCGGCTGACCGCCCGAGATCAGGTGACGGCCGTCGACGACCACCGACGGCACCGAGTGGATGCCGAGCGCCTGCCAGTGGCGCTCGCGGGCGCGGACCTCGGCGCCGTATTCGTCCGAGGCCAGGATCTTCTTCGCTTGCTCGACGTCGAGCCCCGCTTCGGCGACGGCGCGCAGCAGCACCTCGTGGTCGCTCGGGTTCTCGCTCCGCACGTGGTAGGCTGCAAGCAGCGCGTGCTTGAGGGCGGCTTGTCCGCCGCCCGGCTGCTCGCCAGCCCAGTAGAGCAGGCGGTGCGCATCGAAGGTGTTCCAGATGCGCTGCCGGTCCCCGAACGCGAAGCCGACTTCTGCGCCGCGCTCGCGCAGGATGGCGCGGGTCTCCTCCAGCTGCTCGGGCGGCCTGCCGTACTTGCGCGCGATGTATTCGGCCGCGTCCTCGCCCTCGGGCGGCATCGACGGATTGAGCTCGAACGGCTCGAAATGCAGCTCGACAGGGACCTCGGCGCCGAGCCGCGCGAGCGCCTGGTCGAGCGACCACAGCCCGACCGCGCACCAGGGGCATGCGACGTCGGAAACGAACTCGATCTTGAGCGGTTGCGTTGCCATGGCGGCAGTCTAGCCCGCCCGCGCAGAAGGCGCGTCGCGCTCGCCGTCGGCGCATTCGAAGGTCTTTACGCACGGGCGCGGTCGCGGGCCGGGCGCTCCCTAAAATGTTCGGCTCGCTCGCCACAGGACCCTCCAATGACCTCCGGTGTCATCCGCATCCGCGGAGCCCGACAGCACAACCTGAAGAACCTCGACCTCGACATCCGGACCGGCGAGATGACCGTGGTGACGGGGCCGAGCGGGTCAGGCAAGTCGAGCCTCGTGTTCGACACGCTGTATGCCGAAGGGCAGCGCCGCTACGTCGAGACGTTCAGCGCCTACGCGCGCCAGTTCCTCGAGCGCATGGACCGTCCGGCGGTCGACAAGGTCGAGGGCGTTCCGCCGGCGATCGCGATCGACCAGACCAATCCGGTGCGGAGCTCCCGCTCGACGGTCGGGACCATGACCGAGCTGAACGACCACCTCAAGCTGCTGTTCGCGCGCGCCGCCGAGCTGTTCGACAAGGAGACCGCGAAGCGCGTGCGCCACGACACGCCGGAGACGATCTACGCCGAGCTGATGGACCGCACCGCGAGCGCTTTCGCCGCCGGCGGCGAAGCGCCGCGCCTCGTCGTCACCTTCCCGGTCGAGTTGCCGGCTGACACGAGCGCCGAGGAGATCGAGCAGTGGCTCGCCGCGAGCGGCTTCACGCGCGTGCACGCCGAGCGCGAGGTCGCTTCGCCGACCGGGCCGCGGAAGCTCCTCGACGTCGTCGCCGACCGCTTCCGCATTCAGGCGACCGAGAAGGTGCGCGCGGTCGAGGCGATCGAGAATGCGCTCAAGCGCGGCGGCGGGCGCGTCAACGTCTACGTCGTCGCGGCGAGCGTGGCAGGCCAGGCTGCACAGCCCGACGATCTCTGGCGCTACTCGACAGGACTGCACTGCCCCGAGAGCGACTGCCGCTACGCCGATCCGCAGCCGGCGCTGTTCTCGTTCAACTCGGCGTACGGCGCGTGCGACACCTGCCGCGGCTTCGGCCGCGTGATCGGCGTCGACCTCGGCCTCGTCATCCCCGACCACCGCAAGACGCTTCGCAACGGCGCCATCAAGACGATCCAGACGCCGGCGTGGAAGGAATGCCAGGACGACCTGATGAAGTACGCCGGCGAGGCCGGCATCCCGCGCGACACTGCCTGGTCGCAGCTCACCGAGGCGCAGCAGCGCTGGGTCATCGACGGCTCGCCGAACTGGAACGGCAAGTGGAACCAGCAGTGGTACGGCGTGCGCCGCTTCTTCGAGTACCTCGAGTCGAAGGCGTACAAGATGCACATCCGCGTGCTCTTGTCGAAGTACCGCAGCTATACGCCGTGCCCGGTGTGCGGCGGCGCGCGGCTGAAGCTCGAGGCGCTGCTCTGGCGCCTCGGCACGAAGGAAGACGCCGGTGGTGTGATGGCTCCGGCCGGGCATTTCATGCCGGTCGGTGTCGGCTGGTCGCGCGCGGAGCTCGAGGCGCTGCCGGGGCTCACCCTGCACGACCTGATGATGCTGCCGATCGAGCGCATCCGCAGCTTCTTCGATTCGCTCTCGCTGCCGACGAGCCTTCTCGACGAAGCGCTCAAGCTCTTGCTCGACGAGGTGCGCACGCGCCTGCGTTATCTCTGCGACGTCGGCATCGGCTACCTTACGCTCGATCGCCAGAGCCGCACGCTCTCGGGCGGCGAAGTGCAGCGCATCAACCTCACGACCGCGCTCGGCACCTCGCTCGTCAACACGCTGTTCGTTCTCGACGAGCCTTCGATCGGCCTGCACCCGCGCGACATGGGCCGGATCATCGAGGCGATGCACCGCCTGCGCGACGCGGGCAACTCGCTCGTCGTCGTCGAGCACGATCCGGCGGTGATGCTCGCCGCCGATCGGCTGATCGACATGGGCCCGGGGCCCGGCGAGCGGGGCGGCAGGATCGTCTTCGACGGCACGCCCGAAGCGATCAAGAGCGCCGACACGCTAACCGGCGCGTATCTCGGCGCCCGCAAGCACGTCGGCATGGGACTGAAGCGCCTCGTCACCGACGCGACGCCGAGGCTGATCGTCTGCGGCGCGCGCGACCACAACCTGAAGAACGTCACCGTCGAGTTCCCGTTCCACCACCTCGTCTGCGTCACCGGCGTCTCGGGCTCGGGCAAGAGCACGCTGATGCAGGACGTGCTCTTCCCCGCGCTGCAGCGCCACTTCGGCAAGGCGACCGAGACGCCGGGCGCGCACGACGCGCTGCTCGGCGCCGAGCGGCTCGGCGAGGCGGTGTTCGTCGACCAGAGCCCGATCGGCAAGACCGCGCGCTCGAATCCGGCGAGCTACGTCGGCGCGTTCGACGAGATCCGCCGGATCTTCGCGGCCGAGCCGCTCGCGACGCAGCGCGGCTACGGCGCCGGCATGTTCAGCTTTAACGCCGGCAACGGACGCTGCCCGACGTGCCGCGGCTCGGGCTTCGAGCACGTCGAGATGCAGTTCCTCTCCGACGTCTACCTGCGCTGCCCCGACTGCGACGGCCGGCGCTTTCGCGCCGAGATCCTCGACGTCAGGATCGATCGGCGCCTTCCCGGCGACATGATCCGCGGGCTCTCGGTCGCCGACGTCCTCGACCTCACCGTCGCCGAGGCGGTGCAGCTCTTCCGCGACGACCGCGAGGTCGTGCGCCTGCTGCAGCCGATCGTCGACGTCGGCCTCGAGTACGTCAAGCTGGGCCAGCCGGTGCCGACGCTCTCGGGCGGCGAAGCGCAGCGCCTCAAGCTCGCGGGCTTTCTCGCCGAGGCCGTGCAGACCCGCGCCGGCCTCGCGAAGAAAGGCACGCTCTTCCTGTTCGACGAGCCGACGACCGGGCTTCACTTCGACGACATCGCCAAGCTGATGCGCTCGTTCCGACGTCTGCTCGAGGCCGGCCACTCGATCGTTGTCATCGAGCACAACCTCGACGTGATCCGCGCGAGCGACTGGCTGATCGACCTCGGCCCGGAAGGGGGCGATGCGGGCGGCGAGATCGTCGCGGTCGGCACGCCGGAAGACGTCAAGCGCCACGCGAGCTCGCACACCGCGAAGGCGCTGCGCGAGTACGACCGCGCGCTCGGCTTCGACGGCCACGCGGTCGCGGAAGGCGCCCCACTGCAGTACCTGCTGAAGCCGGTGCGCGCGCGGCTCGCGGTCGACGAGTCGATCCGAATCGTCAACGCGCGCGAGCACAACCTGAAGTCGCTCGACGTTGCGATCCCGCGCGGCAAGTTCAACGTCATCACCGGAGTTTCGGGGTCGGGCAAGTCGACGCTTGCGTTCGACATCCTGTTCAACGAAGGGCAGCGGCGCTACCTGGAGTCACTCAACGCGTACGCGCGCTCGATCGTCCAGCCGGCCGGCCGGCCCGAGGTCGACGCGGTGTTCGGCATCCCGCCGACGGTGGCGATCGAGCAGCGCCTGTCGCGCGGCGGCAGGAAGAGCACGGTCGCGACGACGACCGAGGTCTGGCACTTCCTGCGCCTGCTCTACGTCAAGCTCGGCGTCCAGCACTGCGTCAACGACGGAACGCCGGTCGAGCCGCAGAGCGCCGAGAGCATCGCCGCGCAGATCCTGCGTGACCACGCCGGCGAACACGTCGGCCTGCTCGCGCCGCTCGTCGTCGCGCGCAAGGGCGTCTACACCGACCTCGCCAAGTGGGCGAAGGCGCGTGGCCACACGCACCTGCGCGTCGACGGCGAGTTCATGAAGGTCGATCCGTGGCCGCGCCTCGACCGCTTTCGCGAGCACACGCTCGAGCTGCCGGTCGGCGATCTCGTCGTCAGCGCCGCCAGCGAAGGCGAACTGCGCGACCTGCTCACCAACGCGCTCGACCTCGGCAAGGGCGTCATGCACCTGCTCGCGCCGCTCACCGGTCTGCGTGGCGCGATGCTCGCCGGCACGCCGACGCGCAAGGTCGGTGCGGTGAAGGTGTTCTCGACCAAGCGTGCATGCCCGACCTGCGGCGCGAGCTACCCCGAGCTCGACCCGCGCATGTTCAGCTACAACAGCAAGCACGGCTGGTGTACGACCTGCGTCGGCACCGGCCTCAAGCTGACGCGCGAGCAGCGCAAGGCCTACGACGACTCGATCGTCGGCGACGACGACCGCGGCCGCGAGCAGAGCTTCCCCGCCGAGGAGGCCGAGGTCGAGGGCGTCGTCGACGAGCCGTGCCCCGAGTGCGCCGGCACGCGCCTCAACCCGGTCTCGCGCAAGGTGACGTTCGACGACAAGTCGATCGCCTGGATCGCACAGTGGTCGGTGAGCGACGCGCGCAAGTGGGTCGAGTCGCTCGCGCTCGCGGGCCGCGCCGCCGAGATCGCGCGCGACGTCGTCGCCGAGATCAAAAGCCGTCTCGAGTTCCTCGAAGAGGTCGGCCTAGGCTACCTCACGCTAGACCGCGCCGCGCCGACGCTCTCGGGCGGCGAGGCGCAGCGCATCCGCCTCGCGGCGCAGCTCGGCTCGAACCTGCAGGGCGTCTGCTACGTCCTCGACGAACCGACGATCGGCCTGCACTCGCGCGACAACGCCATCCTTCTGAGCGCGCTGCAGAACCTCGCCGCCAAGGGTAACACGCTGGTCGTCGTCGAGCATGACGAGGAGACGATCCGGCGCGCCGACCACATCATCGACATCGGCCCGGGCGCGGGCAGGCGCGGCGGCCGGCTGGTCGCGGTCGGCAGCGCGACCGAGTTGGCGTCGAATGCCGACTCGGTGACCGGGCGCTTTCTCGCGCGCCCGCTCGTCCATCCGCTGCAGCCGCGTCGGCCGGTCGCGCTAGTGACGACCGCGACCGAGCGGCGCGAGAGTGCCGACAACGCGCTGCTGACGATCCGCGGCGCGACGTTGCATAACCTGCAGGACGTGACGGTCGACCTGCCGCTCAAGCGCCTGGTCGCGATCACCGGCGTCAGCGGCTCTGGCAAGTCGACGCTCGCGCGCGACGTGCTGCTCGCCAACCTTCAGTTCATCAACACGCGCGGCGCGCGCCCCAATTGGCGGGGGTGCGAGAAGATCGACGGCTGGGGCTGGATCGACCGCGTCCTCGAGGTCGACCAGACGCCGATCGGCAAGACGCCGCGCTCATGCCCGGCGACCTACATCGGCTTCTGGGACACGATCCGCAGGCTCTTCGCCGACACGCTGGAATCGAGGGCGCGCGGGTATTCGCCGACGCGCTTCAGCTTCAACACCGGCGACGGCCGCTGCCCGGGCTGCGAGGGGCAGGGCGTGAAGACGATCGAGATGAGCTTCCT
>DASXXO010000134.1:0-2179 GCA_036503045.1 Caldimonas sp.
TCGTCGTAGCGGCCGCCCCGGGCGATCGCATCGCTCGCGCCGCGAACGTAGGCGGCAAAGCGCGCGCCGCTGTAGTACGCGTAGCCGCTCGAGTCGGCGAGGTCGAAGCCGATGCGCGCGCGCGGATGCGCGGCGCGCGCGCGCGCCGCCAACTGGCGCAGGTCGCCGAGCGCGCGCGCGATCGCGGCGCGCTCGGGCAGCCGGCGCGCTGCGTCGTCGAGCACGGCGTCGTCGCCGTAGAGGCCGACCAGTGCCTCCAGGCCGCGCCGCGCCGGCGCCGGAAAGCCGGCGCTCAGCGCGCGCAGCTCGACCGCGTCCTTCGCGGCGAGCGCGGCGTAGACGGCCTCGAGCCGGTCTGCGGCGACGGCGACGCCGGCGAGCACGGCACGGACGATGCGCACGTCGGCCAGGTCGACGACGACGTCCTCGACTCCGGCGACGCGCAGGCACTCGAGCATCAGCTCGAGGATCTCGTGGTCGGCGGCGATGCCATCGTGGCCATAGATCTCGGCGCCAAACTGGAGCGGCTCGCGCGTCGCGCCGCTTCCGGTCGGCCGTGCGTGCAGCACCGGCCCGCAGTAGCAGAGGCGCACGACACCGCTGCGGTTGAGCATGTGCGCGTCGATGCGCGCGACCTGCGGCGTGCTGTCGGCGCGCAAGCCGAGCGTGCGGCCGCTCAGCTGGTCGACGAGCTTGAAGGTCTGCAGGTCGAGCGCATGTCCGGTGCCCGAGAGCAGCGAATCGATGTGCTCGAGCATTGGCGGGATGACCAGCTCGAAACCGAACCCCGCAGCGGCGTCGAGCAGGCCGCGTCGCAGGGCTTCGATGTGGCGGGCCCGCGCCGGAAGGACATCGGCGATGTGCTCCGGCAGGAGCCAGGCAGAGGACATGAGATGCCGCTCGTTAAAAGGAAGATTGTACGGGGCGCACCGGGCCGGTCAGGCCCAGAACAGCAGCAGCATCGCCAACCCGCACAGGACGCTCACGAGACCGAGGAACCGGATCTGTCCGTCGCTCATCTGCAGGGCGCGCTCGAAGATGCGCCGCCACGATGAAGGAGCGAGGAACGGCAGCAGGCCTTCGACGATCAGCAGCAGCGCGACGGCGCCAAGAGCGAGGTCCCAGAACGAAGGCGAGCCCGGCACTACCTTTTCTTCACGGCGGCGGCGGCGGTCGGCGCCCCGGGCCCGCGCATCGACTTGAAGAATTCGTTGCTCGGGTCGACGATCATCAGGTCGGACCTGCTGCGAAAGCTCGCCCGGTACGCCTCGAGGCTGCGGTAGAACTCGGCGAACTGGGGATCCTTGCCGAACGACTCGGCGAAGATCGCCGACGCCCTCGCGTCGCCCTCGCCCTTGACCTTCTGCGCGTCGCGGTAGGCCTCGGCGACGATCACCTCGCGCTGGCGGTCCGCGTCGGCACGGATCTTCTCGCCCTCGGCGCCGCCGGTCGAGCGCAGCTGGTTGGCGACTTGCTTGCGCTCCGAGGCCATCCGGCTGTAGATCGACTCGGTGATGTTGCCGACGAAATCGACGCGTTTGATCCGCACGTCGAGGATCTCGATGCCGAACGACCGGGCGTCGTCGGTCAGCCGGCTGCGCACGTCCTGCATCACCCTGTCGCGCGCGCTCGAGAGGACTTCGCCGACGGTGCGCTTGGTCACCTCCTCGTTGAACGCCGCGTGGACGATCGGCGACAGGCGCGCCTCGAGGTTCCTCATGTCGGCGCCGTTGTTGCGGATGAACTGGCGCGGGTCGGTGACGCGCCACTTGACGAGCCAGTCGATGACCAGGCTCTTCTTCTCGGCGGTGAAGATCGGCCGCGTCTCGGGGCTGTCGAGCGTCTGGATGCGGCGGTCGAGGAAGGCGACGTTCTGGAACGGCGGCGGCAGCTTCCACTTCAGGCCCGGCTCCTGGATGACTTCCTTGATCTGGCCGAACTCGTAGACCACCGCGACCTGGCGCTGGTCGACGATGAACAGCGTCGACGACGCGAGCAGGAGCAGCAGCAGGAAGCCGCCGACGATGAAACCCAGACGACTCATCGCGCGCTCCTCACCGGCTGTCGCGATCGCGGCTGCGCTGGTTGTCGCGCGAGCGCACGTCGACGCTGGCGCTCGCCGGCGACGCCTCCGCGGACCCCGGCGGCGCCGGCGGCGTCGCCCCGGCCGCCGGAGCCG
>DASXXO010000135.1:0-9174 GCA_036503045.1 Caldimonas sp.
GTGCGCGAGCGGCGGTGCGAAGCGGTTGTCGTCAGAAGCACTGCTCATCCCTGCCCCCCGAGTGTCGTTGTGCGAGCATCCTAGCGTAGGAGTTGCCCTGCTCTGCCGGCGCGGCCGCGCGCAGGCGGTGCAATTGCCCAATCTTCGCCAACGCTGCAGCGTCGCGAGGACAGGACAGGAGCGGCACCGCAAGGCGCGCTTTGCGCAGCGACCGTGCGTCTCGGCGCCGCGGCGATCGCGCCGCTCGCCAGTGGAGCGATCGGTCGGCTGCCACGTTCCGCCCGACCGATCGGCGTCAACGCCCAGATGGCCGAGGTCTCGTGCGCCGTGCTCGGCGCGGCCGAGCACGCGGGCCCGTTCTGAAGCGCGCCCGCTAGGCGGCGACGGCGCCCGCTTGCGCGGCGTCGACGACGAAGCGCGCCGCGGTCGTGACGCGGCTCTCGGGATCGATCGGGCGCTCGACGACCTCGAGGCTCGCGCGCAGCTGCCGCGCGTCGAGCTCGAAGCGGACGTAGCCGCGCTGGTCGGAACGCCCGTAGCGGATGTGCGGATTGAACTCGCGCGCCGCGTCGATGCGCGACTGCGGCAGCGAGAGGCTCGTGATCGAGGTGCCGCAGAACTCGCTCGCGACGACCGGCGAGGCAGGATCGTCGAAGTCGGGCTTGAGGTCGGCGACGTAGTTGCTGTGCACGTCGCCGCCGAGGACGACGACGCCCGGGACCTTCTTCGCTGCAACGGTCGAGAGCAGGCGGTCGCGCGCCGGCGCATAGCCGTTCCAGCCGTCGGTCCAGTAGAGGCCGCCGCCGATCGCGGGGTCGAGCCAGCTGAAGCGCGCCATCAGCGTCTGCTGGGCGAGCAGGTTCCACGGCCGCTCGAGATCCCAGCCGTCGGCGAGCCACGCTTCCTGCTCGCGCCCGAGGAGCGTCCGCGCCGGGTCGAGGAGCGCCGGGCATTGCGAGAGCGCCACCGTGTTCGAGCCGCCGCGGTCCGGTCGCGGACAGACCTGCGGATCGCGGTACTGGCGATCGTCGAGCAGGTGGATGCGCGCGAGCCGCCCCCAGTCGAAGCGGCCGACGATGCGCATGTCGATGTCGCGCGGTCGCGCCGCCCCGGGAAACGGCATGTGCTCCCAGTACGCGCGATAGGCGGCGGCGCGACGCGCGCGCATGTCGACGCCGAGGTCCTCGCCGCGCAGGCCGGCGTAGTCGTTGGAGACCTCGTGGTCGTCCCAGACGACCAGCCATGGTGCCGCCGCGTGCGCTGCCTGCAGCGCCGGGTCGCTCTTGTAGGTCGCGTAGCGCGCGCGGTACTGCGCGAGCGTAAACACCTCGCCGTCCTCGAGGCGGCGCACCGGGTCCTTCCTGGTCGCGTATTCGTAGATGTAGTCGCCGAGGAACAGCACGAGGTCGAGATCGGCGGCGGCGATGTGGCGCCAGGCGGCGTAGTGGCCGACGTCGTAGCGCTGGCAGCTCGTGATCGCGAAGCGCAAGGTCGCCGCCGCGTCGGCGGCTGGCGCGGTGCGGGTGCGCCCGGTCGCGCTCTGCTGGCCGAGCGCCTGGAAGCGGTACCAGTACCAGCGCGCCGGCTCGAGGCCGGCCGGCTCCGCGTGCACGCTGTGCGCCCAGGGCGCTTGCGCGCTTTCCTCGCCGTGTGCGACGACGCGCCGGAAAAGCTCGTCGGCGGCGATCTCCCAGCGCACCGCAACGCGCTCGGGCAATGCGTCGCCGGTGACGCGCGTCCAGAGGACGACACCCCCGGCGCGCGGCTGGCCCGACGCGACGCCGAGGGCGAAGCGCTCGACGTCGGCCGCGCGCGGCGCACTTGCGAGCCACGGCAGCGCGACGACCGCCGCCGCGCCGCGCAGGAATCTCCTCCTCGAAGCCGCGCCCGGCGGCGCGCTGCCGCTCTCAGACGCCGACTTCGTCGATCTCGCGATAGACATCGCGCAGCCACATCCTGACGCGCTGGCGGTCCATCAGGCCGAGGCCGGTCCCGTCGCGATCGGCCGCCTTGGCCTGCCAGAAGCTGCTGCTCGCGGCATCGATCTTCTGGATCGCGTGCTCGTTCAGCCTCTTGACCGAGACGACTTGCGCGCCCATCCCGATCGCGCGCGCCTGCTCGCCCGACTGCTCGAGCGCGCCGAAGTCGGCGCCGCGCACCTGGTTGCGCACGAGCACGTAGGCAAGGCCGGTGCCGAAGCGGTCGAGGAGCTTGCGCAGCAGGTCGACCGAGTCCTTACCGGTGTCCATGACGTGCCAGTAGAAGAGCTTCATGCCGAGTTCGTCCGCCAGGCCGATCACGCCGGCTTCCTCCATCCACGAGGCGAGCGAGTCGTGCGTCTGCGCGGCGAGGTCGACCAGGATGCGGCGGCCGGGCTGGTCGACCGCGGCCTCGACGATCGCGTCGAGCGACTCGACCTTGTCGACCGCGACCGGCGATGCATACGCCGAATAGAAGCGCATCAGCGCGCCGTGCGAGCGGTCGGTGTCGAAGCCGAGGAACGCAAGCTGCCGGTCGATCAGGTATTGGGCGAGGACGCGCGCCATCAGCGACTTGCCGACGCCACCCTTCTCGCCACCGATGAGATGGATGTTGGTGGTCGACACCATCGAGGGACGGCTCATTTCGCGGGCGCGGGCGGGCTGCCCGGGACCGCGAGATCGACCGTCTTCTCGACCATCTTGCCGGCGACCCTGACCGTGCTGCCGACGACGCTGCCGCCCACCGAGACCGCGGTGCCCACGGCGCTGCCGGCGACGCTCACTGCCGTGCCGGCGACCTCGACGACCGCGCAGCCGGGCGCGGCGAGCGCGAGGCCGAGCAGGGGAGCGACGAGAACGGCGCGCTCATGCCGGAGCAAATGTTGGTTCGAGGCCATGCGGACGATTGTCTCCCGAAGGGCGGCGGACGGCGGCGAGTGTGCACCGATTCGTGAAGCGCAGGCGCCACACTTGGTCACGCGCATTCGCTCAGCCGCGGCCGACGAACGGCATCTTGGTCGCCATGATCGTCATGAACTGGACATTCGCGTCGAGCGGCAGGCTCGCCATGTGCACCACGGCGTCGGCGACGTGGCGCACGTCCATGGTCGGCTCGACCGCGAGCTTGCCGTCGGCCTGCGGGACGCCCTTCTTCATGCGCTCGGTCATCTCGGTCGCGGCATTGCCGATGTCGATCTGGCTGCACGCGATGTCGAACGGCCGGCCGTCGAGCGCGGTCGCCTTGGTGAGGCCGGTGATCGCGTGCTTGGTCGCGGTGTAGGGCGAGCTGAACGGGCGCGGCGCGTGCGCCGAGATCGAGCCGTTGTTGATGATCCGCCCGCCGCGCGGCGACTGCGACTTCATCAGCACGAACGCCTGCTGGGTGCAGAGGAAGACCGCGGTGAGGTTGATGTCGACGACCGTCTTCCACTGCTCGACGGTGAGCTCCTCGAGCGGGATCGGCGGCGCGCCGGTGCCGGCGTTGTTGAACAGCACGTCGAGGCGGCCGAACGCATCCTTGGTGGCGGCGAACAGCGCCTTCACCGCGGCCGGGTCGGTCGCGTCGGTCGGCACGACCAGGGCACGCGCGCTGGCATCGCCGGCCGCTGCGCGCGTCGCCTCGAGCGCGTCCTTGCGCCGCCCGGCGAGCGCGACCTGAAAGCCCGCCCGGAGCAGGGCGAGCGCCGAGGCGCGGCCGATGCCGCTGCCGGCGCCGGTGACGATGGCGACTTTGTTCATGGCGAGCCTTTCGTGAATCAGCAGGCTGTTTCAGCAGCCTGCTAGGCGGTGGAATCGACGCCGGCGCGCGCCGTGGCGTCGTCGGCGGTGAAGCAATCCGCGAAGGTGAACCAGAGGCTGGCGTAGAAGATGGTCGAAAAGACCAGCGTCAGCGGTGTCGCGACGAGCGTGAAGCGCTGCGCCCCGAACACGCCGACCCCGAGGCTGACGAAGGCGAGCAGCAGCAGCCAGAGCGCCATCCAGGCGAGCATGTAGACGCTGAACGCCCCCTTGTTGCGCCAGATCGCGACGCTGCTGAAGAAAAGCGACTTGGCCGACCCATGGCCGCCCCAGAAGACGAGCGCGGGCGCGTGCCAGAACGGGACCGAGAGGACGGCGGCGAACAGCAGGCGCAGGATCAGGCCGAGCTGCAGATGCGGGTCGGCGACGCGGGCAGCCACGGTCTCGGGAGTCGTCTTCGGATCGGGCAGGGCCTCGAAGAACGCCTCAAGCGCGCCCCCGTCGAGCATGCCGGCGAGCCAGTAGAGGACCAAGGTCGCGGCAGCGTAGGCGAGGCCGAGCTTGAGCAGCTCGACGATGCGCGCGCGGCCGGCCGAGAAGAGCTCGACGATCGTGCCTGGCATCGCCGACTGGCCCGCGACCACGCGCCGGCTCGCGATCATGAAGAGCAGCGATCCGGCCTGGAGCAGCACGAGCAGGGCGATCGTGCCGACGAGCGGAATCAGGCCGAGGACGAGAAAGACGAACAGGAACGATGCGAACAGCGCGGCGAAGCCGAGCGGCTGGCGCGCGAACGCCTGGAATGCCCGCCGCACCCAGACCAGCCCCTGGCGCGCGCCGACGAGCTGCAGCTTCATGGCGCCGCTCTTCCGAGCGAGCTCGGCGGATGCCACGGCGCCTCGCGGCGCTGCGCGAGGACGCGCTCGAAGTGGCCGGGGTCGTGCGCGGTGAGGACGACGGCGTCGCGCGGCAGGTGCAGGTCCCAGGCGCGCGAGAGCCAGAAGCGGAGCGCCGCCGCGCGCATCAGCGCCGGCATCAGGCGCACCTCTGCGCGCTCGAGCGGGCGCAGCGCGTCGTAGGCGGCGACGAACGCGCATGCGCGATCCTCGTCGAGGCGGCCGGAGTCGAGATCGATGCACCAGTCGTTGAGCGCGACCGCGATGTCGAACAGCAGGCAGTCGACGCCGGCGAAGTAGAAGTCGAACACGCCGGCGAGCGTCGTGCCGACGAACATCGCGTTGTCGCGGAACAGGTCGGCGTGGATCACGCCGCGCGGCAGCGTCGCGTAGGCCGACGACCGAGCGAGGTGCTGCTGGTAGGCCAGCTCGTCGGCCATCAGCTCGGCCTGCGCCGGGTCGAGATGCGGCAGGACGACCGGCACGGTCTCGTTCCACCAGGCGAGGCCGCGCAGGTTGGGTTGGGTCAGCGCGAAGTCGCGCGCGGCGATGTGCAGGCGTGCGAGCACCGCACCGATCGCGGCGCAGTCGGCCGCGTCAGGCGCGAGATGGTGCTCGCCGGGCAAGCGGTCGACGATCGCCGCGGGCTTGCCCTTGAGCGCGAGCAGGAGCGCGCCGGACGCGTCGCCGTGCGGCCGCGGCACGGGCAGGCCGCGATCCGCATGGTGCTTCATCAGCGCGAGATAGAACGGCAGCTCGTCGGCGCGCAGGCGCTCGAACAGCGTCAGCACGTAGCGGCCCGAAGCGGTGTCGGCGAAGTAGTTGGTGTTCTCGATGCCGCCTGCGCACGGCGCGAGCTTGTGCAACGGGCCGATGCCGACGCTGCCGATGAGCGCGGCCGCCTCTTCGAACGTGACCTCCGTGTAGACCGCCATCCGGCGGATCAGAACCGAAGGACGTTCCAGACGCGCTTGCCTGCGGAGCCACGCGACGTCCCCGGGTTGTCCGCGGTCTCGTGCCAGCCCTCGCCGGTCAGGACCTCGTAGCTCGGAGCGTGCTTCGGCGCGACCGTGACCTTCTGCAGGTTGCCGCGCACGCGCAACTCCTCGATGCGTGCCTGTCCATCGTCGATGACGGTGCGCTTGACGAACGGTTCGCCGCCGGCCGGACGCGGGGTGGCGTTCTCCACGCTGCTGTCTTCCGGCAGCGGCGCGGAGGCCGCGACTCCGGGCGCCGGCGGTGCCGCGGCTGCCGCCGGCGCATCGGCGGCGCACGCACCGAAGCTCGCAAGCGCTACCAGGCACACGCCGAATGCGAGCGATGCACGCCGTTGCATGGGTCGATTCTAGGCCGGCGCCCGGCGGCTCGTCCGTGTCCATTCCCGCACAATGGCCTGCATGGCCGACCGGACCCTGCTGCTCGTCGACGGATCGAGCTATCTCTACCGCGCCTATCACGCGCTTCCCGACCTGCGCACCAAGAGCGGCTTTCCGACCGGTGCGATCCGCGGCGTCGTCTCGATGATGAAGCTGCTGCGCGAGCAGTATCCGGCCGCGCACGGCGCCTGCGTCTTCGACGACAAGGGCAAGACTTTCCGCGACGACTGGTATCCCGAGTACAAGGCGACGCGCACCGCCATGCCCGACGACCTCGGGCGGCAGATCGAACCGATCATCGAAGGCGTGAAGCTGCTCGGCTGGCCGGTGCTCACGGTGCCCGGCATCGAGGCCGACGACGCGATCGGCACGATCTCGTGCATGGCCGCCAAGGGCGGATTGCGGGTCGTCATCTCGACCGGCGACAAGGATCTGGCGCAGCTCGTCGGTGACAACGTCGTCCTGATCAACACGATGAGCAACGAGCGGCTCGATGCCGCGGGCGTGCTGGCCAAGTTCGGCGTGCCACCGGACAAGATCGTCGACTACCTGGCGCTGATCGGTGACTCGGTCGACAACATTCCGGGCGTCGACAAGGTCGGGCCGAAGACGGCCGCCAGATGGATCAGCGAGCACGGGTCGCTCGAAGCGGTCATCGCGGCGGCGCCGACGATCAAGGGGGTCGTCGGCGAGAACTTGCGCCGCGCCGCCGAATGGCTGCCGCAAGGGCGAAGGCTCGTCACCGTCGTCACCGACTGCGACCTCTCCGGGCACATCATGGGCTGGCCCGAGTTCGACGCGCTGGCATTGCGCGACATCGACGTCGACGCGCTGCTCGCGTTCTACGACCGCTACGAGCTGCAGGCGATGCGTCGTGAGCTCGAGACCTCGCTCGGTCGCGCCTCGCCGGGGGCGCAGCGGCTCGCGTCACTCCAGCCCGCCGCGCGCGCGGCGCAGCCGATCGAGATCCCCGACGCCGTGCCGTCCGAGGCGATCGTCAAGCGCTACGAGACGGTGACGACCGGCGCGGCGCTGGCCGCCTGGGTCGCGCGCGTCGCAGCCGCCGAGATCGCCGCGCTCGACATCGAGACCGACTCGCTGGATCCCATCTGCGCGCGCCTGATCGGCCTCTCGCTCTCGGTCGCTCCGGGCGAGGCCTGCTACATCCCGGTCGCGCACAACTACGCCGGCGCGCCGGACCAGCTCTCGATCGACGAGGTGCTGGCGCACCTCAGGCCGTGGCTCGAGAACGAAGCCGCGGCCAAGGTCGGGCACAACGTCAAGTACGACGCGCACGTCTTTGCCAATCTCGGCATCGCCGTGCGCGGCTACGTCCACGACACGATGCTCGAGAGCTACGTCTGGGAGGCGCACAAGGCGCACACGCTCGAGAGCCTGGCGTTTCGCCACCTCGGCCGAACCACGCTCACCTACGAGGAGGTCTGCGGCAAGGGCGTCAACCAGATCGCGTTCGCGCAGGTCGAGGTCTCGCGCGCGGCCGCCTACGCGTGCGAGGAGGCCGAGATGGCGCTGCACGTGCACCAGTCGCTCTGGCCGCAGCTCGAGGGCGAGACCAAGCTCGCCGACGTCTACCGGCGGATCGAGATGCCGACCTCGGCGGTCCTCGGCAGGATCGAGCGCACCGGCGTCCTGATCGACGCGGCGCTGCTCGCGGCGCAGAGTCAGGAGCTCGCCGAGCGGATGGCCGCGCTCGAGCAGGAGGCCTACGAGATCGCCGGCCAGCCGTTCAACCTCGGCAGCCCGAAGCAGATCGGCGAGATCCTGTTCGGCAAGCTCGGCCTGCCGGTGGGCAGGAAGACCGCGAGCGGCGCGCCGTCGACCGACGAGGACGTGCTGCAGGAGCTCGCTGCCGACTATCCCTTGCCCGGTAAGCTCCTCGAGCACCGGAGCCTGTCGAAGCTGAAGGGCACCTACACCGACAAGCTGCCGCTGATGGTCAACCCCGAGACGGGGCGCGTGCACACGACCTACGCGCAGGCGGTCGCCGTGACAGGGCGCCTCTCGAGCAACGAGCCGAACCTGCAGAACATCCCGATCCGCACGGTCGAGGGAAGGCGCATTCGCGAAGCGTTCATCGCGCCCGAAGGCGGCTCGATCCTGTCGGCCGACTACTCGCAGATCGAGCTCAGGATCATGGCCCACATCTCGGCCGACGCCGGGCTGCTTGCCGCCTTCGGCGGCAACGTCGACATCCACCGCGCGACGGCGGCCGAGGTGTTCGGTGTCCCGCTCGCCGAGGTCTCGCACGAGCAGCGGCGCTACGCCAAGGTGATCAACTTCGGCCTGATCTACGGCATGAGCGCGTTCGGCCTCGCCGCCAACCTGGGGATCGAGCGCAGCGCGGCGGTGGCCTACATCGATCGCTACTTCGCGCGCTATCCCGGCGTCAAGCGCTACATGGACGAGACGCGCGCGTCGGCGCTCGAGCGCGGCTGGGTCGAGACGCTGTTCGGCCGGCGCGTCCACCTGCCCGAGATCAGGAAGCCCGGGCCGCGGCGCAGCGCCGCCGAGCGGCAGGCGATCAACGCGCCGATGCAGGGCACCGCTGCCGATCTCGTCAAGCTCGCGATGATCGCGGTGCAGGAGCTGCTCGACCGCGAGCGCAAGGCGACGCGGATGATCATGCAGGTGCACGACGAGCTCGTCTTCGAGGTGCCCGAGGCCGAGCTCGCGTGGGCGCGCGAGACCGTGCCCCGCGTCATGGCGGGCGTGGCGACGCTGGCGGTGCCGCTGGTGGCTGACGTCGGCGTCGGTGCCAACTGGGACGAGGCGCACTGAGCCTTTTCGTGCAGCGCTGACCGGCGTGTGCGCTTGCAGCAAGGCGCGGATCGTCAACTAGGGCAAGACCGGGTAGGGCAAGACCCGTTCCTTTCCAGCCTGCGCGCCCTAAGGTGCGAGCATCGCGCGGCTCGCGCCGGGGGCATGTCATCGATCCACCGCTCCTTCAGGTCGAGAACGTCAGCGTGCGCTTCGGCGGCATCAGCGCGCTCGACAGCGTCTCGTTCGACGTCGCCCGTGGTCATGTCGTCGGCTTCATCGGGCCGAACGGCGCCGGCAAGACCACGATGTTCAACTGCCTGTCGCGGCTGTATCCATTCAGCGCCGGGCAGATCCGCTTCGAGGGCCGCTCGATCCTCGAGACGCCGCCCTCGGGCATCGCCG
>DASXXO010000136.1:0-8539 GCA_036503045.1 Caldimonas sp.
GCTCCTTCGAGGCTGCGTCGTCGGCGCCGCCCGCCATCGCGCCGGCATGGCCGACGGCGCGCGTGAGCTTGGCCTTCCAGCGCCCGACGACGCAGGCGACGACCGGCTTGGTGAACTCGGCGTCGAGCTCGTAGTAGCCGCCCGGCTCGACGTACAGCACGGCCGCCTTGCTGCGCGCGTCGTTGGCGAGGGCGAACGCGAACTCGGGCGCGGCGAACTGGATGTAGACGTCCTTGCCGCTCGAGATCGCGGTCGTCGTGCCCCAGCCGGCCATGCGCAGGTAGGTCGCGATCGTGGTCGTGAAGTTGCCGGAGTTCGAGAACAGCGCGATCGAGCCCTTGCGCAGCGCCTCGTCGGGATGATCGCCGCCGAGTGCGCCGCCGATACGCACCCGGTTCCAGCTGTCGGCGACGCCCAGGCTGTTGCCGCCGAAGATGTCGACGCCGTTGGCCTGCCCCATGGCGCGGATCTCGCGCGAATCGCTGACGGCGAGCTTCTCGGTGACGATGAAGATCTTGTTGAGCTCGGGGTTGACGCGGATCAACTCGGCGACGCCGTCGCGCGCCGCCAAGGGCGGCAGGTAGATGACGCCGGCGTTGAAGCGATGGCCGTCGTTCAGGCCCTCGAGGACGCTGTTGTAGACCGGCACGTTGCCGAGCGGGGTCTCGAGCACCTGGCCGCGCCGCCCCGGCGCCGTGCCGAAGACGACGTTGCCGCCCGAGTACGCATGACCGACCGGCGTGACCTCGCTCGACTCACCGCCGAGGATGTTGAGCACGCAGACGCGGTCCGCGCGGGTCGCGATCTGGCCGAGCGCGCTGATGCCGACGTAGTACTTGAAGTCGCCGACGCCTTTCTTGTACATCGTGATGACTCCTCAGGCGGCCCGGGCGAGCGGGTCCGCGATGCCCATGCGGGCGGCGATCCGCTCGCGCCCGCCGTCCTTCATCCAGGCGTCGACCCGCTTTGCGTAGAGCACGACTTCGCTCATGTCGGAGTCGAAGCCGAAGAAGCTATAGGGAACGCCGAGGGCATCGAGCGTGTCGCGCATCGCGCCCATGCCGCGCACCAGGTTCGGCCCGCCGCGGCCGATCACGACGTAGAGCGGCGTCGCGCCGGAAGCGCTGAAGTGCTCGCGCAGCGCGTCGGCCATGGCGCGGAAGGTCTCGAAGATGTCGGTGTTGTTGGACTTGCCGCCGATGACGAAGAGCACGTTCGTCCGTCGGATCCAGTGCTTGAAGCAGATCCGCGCCACCTCCTTCATCTTCTCGTAGGGCGGGTTGCCGCCGAAGTCGGACGAGATGATCGCGTCGACGCCGAGCATCTGCGTCACCAGCGAGTTGGCGCCGCCGCCGAAGGTCGGCGCGAGGATCGTCCCGCCCGCATTGATCACGTAGACGTCGCTCTGACCCTGGTAGGTGCGCAGCTGGTTGATCTCCTGCTCGAAGTCGGAATAGTCGACCGCGAACAGCTCGACCGGCAGGTTGAGGCGCTGCCAGCGCGGGTCGTCGCGGTCGAAGCCGCACTTGAAGTCGCACGCGACCGGTGTCAGCCGGCCCGCCTTGTCCTCGCGCATGCGGATCGGGTTGAGCTCGAGCGTGCTCATGCCGAAGTGGTGGTACAGCTCCCAGAGCTTGGGCAGGTGTTGCACCAGGGGCGAGATGATCTGTTTCGGCGCGCCGAGGCTCGACAGCGCGTTGGCAACGACGAAGGCCTTCAGTCCGGTGAGCGGATCGAACGGAATCTGCGCGACCTGGCTCTTGTCGAGCTCCTCGATGTCCATGCCGCCGTGATGGGTGAGCGTCATCGTCGGCGCGCGAAAGCGGGTCGAATCGGTGATCGAGAAATAGACTTCGTGCTCGGCCGGGACGCTCGCCTCGAAGGTGACGCCGTTCGCCTTGACGCTGGCAGTGCCGACGCGGTGCTCGGCGAAATAGAGCCGCTCCTTTTCGGCCAGAGCCGTACGCAGGTCGCGCGCCTTGCCGATCAGCCCGGCCTTGCCCTTCTTGCCGACGCCGCCCTTGAACACCGGCTTGATGAAGACCTGGCCGTGCCTGGCGAGGAGCGCGCGGATCTCCGATTCGCTCGCTCCCGGCCCGAGCACTTCGGGCGTCGGGAAGCCGACGAACTGGAGCAATCGGGCGCCATGCAGCATTCCGGTGATTTCCATGCCGCGACACTATTCGGCCAGCCTGACTGCAGCGTGAACCCTGCCTGAACATTCGTTCAGGCACGGGGTTGCGCCTCCGTGTCTGTCCCGATTGCAATCGCGCAGTGCCGTGTCCATATTGCGCACCGGGATGCGATCGGCATCGTCTCCGGCGGTCGATCCATCGAGGCGCGTGGAACGCGCCAAACGGTCGGAGACGCGAAGGAGACAAGCCAATGAAGATACTGGTCGTCGAGGACCAGGACCGGCTCGGGCGCTTCCTCCAGCAAGGGCTTTCCGAGTGCGCCTACACGGTCGAATGGGTCCGCACGTGCGCGGCAGCGAGCGACGCCTTGGCCGAGACGACCTACGACGTCATCGTCCTCGATCTCGGGCTGCCCGACGGCGACGGTCTCGACCTGCTGCACAGCTGGCGCAAGAGCGGGTTCAAGGAGCCGGTGCTGATCCTCAGCGCTCGCGACGGCGTGCAGGACCGCGTCAAGGGCCTCGATCTCGGCGCCGACGACTACCTCCCCAAGCCGTTCAGCCTCGAAGAGCTGCTCGCGCGGGTGCGTTCGCTGGTGCGGCGCCAGTCGGCGGTCAAGCAGGTCGTGCTCGAGCACGCCGGCATCAAGCTCGACCTGCTGAGCCACACGGTTCACGTCAACGGCCAGCCGATCGACCTCACCAGCCGCGAGTACGCGCTGCTCGAGGTGTTCATGCAGAACCAGGGCCGCATCCTGCCGCGCACGCTGATCTCCGAGAAGATCTGGGCGTCGCACTACGACGTCGACACCAACCTGCTCGATGTCTACATGAGCCGGCTGCGATCGAAGCTCGAGAGCCGCGGCAAGCCGCTGTTCAAGACGATCCGCGGAGTCGGCTACCAGCTCATCTGAACACGCGCCGACGAGGAGAGCCGGCCCTCCCCGCTCGTTCAGTTGCTCAGCAGCGTCCGCGCGGATGCGGCCTGCGACGCGCGCAGCGGCAGATAGCGCGCCTGGTCGAGGACCACTTGCTGACCTTCGCGACTCAGCACGAAGCGCAGGAACTCCTCGAGCACCGGGTTCAGCGGCTTGCCGGGGGCCTTGTTGGTGTTGAAGAACACGAGACGGCTCAGCGGATAGGTTGCAAGCGCGACGTTCTCATAGGTCGGCGCCTGCGGCGCATCGCCCTCCTTTTCGACCAGGGCGACAAGCTTCACGGGCGCGTCGGTATAGGCCATTCCCGAGTAGCCGATGCCGTAGCGGTCGGCGGCGATGTCCTTCGCCATCGGGAAGACGACCTTCTCGAAGTGGATGTCTTCGCGCCACTCGCCGCGCTTGCTGCCCGTGCTGAGGACGCGCTGGCGGACGAACTCCTCGAAGCCGTTCCACGCCTTGATGCCGTAGAGCTTGATCGGCTTGTCGGCCCACTCGCCGGTCAGGCCGAGATCGCCCCACGTGGTGATCGCCTTGCCGCCGCGCGCGTGCGTCGTCGAGTACATCGCGTCGAGCTGCTGGAAGGTGATCTGCTCGATCGGGTTGTCCTTGTGGACGAAGAACGCCACCGTGTCGAGTGCGCCGAAGTGGCGGTACGAGCCACCCGAGATCGGCACGCTGAGCGGGTCGTAGCCGAACTTCGCCTTGAACTGCTTGATGTCGTCGGGACGCAGCTCGCGCGAGACGAAGACGAAGTCGAGCTTGTCGTCGGCCAGCTCGACGGCGCCGAGGCTGCCGGCGTAGGGCGGCGCGATCGACAGCGAGGCATCGGGGTAGTAGGTCTTGAACTTTTCCATCCACTTCTGCGCGAGCACCGTGAGCACGTCCGACGCGGCGCCCTTGAACGTGCCGGCGATCTTGATGTCGCGGCGCGGCTGGTACGCGGGCAGCTGCGCGTCGAGCATCGGCTGGAGGACTTCGGGAGCCGGCAGCTCGCGCCCTTTCTGTCGCCCTTCCTCTGCCTGCTCTGCGGTCTGCGGCTTGTTGGACTCGGTTGCGGGGGTCACCCATTCGACCATCGGCCGCGCCGCCTTCTGCGCCTGCGCGGCGGCCGGGCCGAATGCGGCGACGGCCGCGACGGCAGCGAGCCACGCCGTCGTGCGAAGGTTCTTCGTCATTGTTTGTCTCCGGGTTCAGGTTGGAAGGTGAACGGCAGTCGTCCGCTCAGTCGAGCTTGGCGAGCTCTTCGTTGACTTCCTGCGCGGTCAGCGGGAAATAGCCCGAGTACAGGATCGGCTCCTGCCCCTCGCGACTGAGGACGTAGCGCAGGAATTCCTTGACCGCGGGCGCCAGCGCCTGCTCGCGTGGCCGCTGCAGTCGGATGTACATGTAGCGCGTCAGCGGATAACGCCCCGTCGAAGCCGTCTCGCCGCTGGCCACGATTGCCGGAGTCGACCCGTCGCGTGCGACGGCGAGCGCCTTGAGTCCGGGGCCGCCGTCCTCGAAGCCGCCAAAGCCGAGCGCCGCAGGATCGGCCGCGATCGCCTTCGCGGTGTCGGCGACGGAAGCTTCACGCAGCCGTTCGTTCCAGACGCCGCCGTGCAGGACCATCGCCTGCATCGACATCGCGTTCGGCGTGATGCGCGGCGGCGCGTAGAGCACGATCGGTCGATCGGCCCATGCGCCGGTCGCGCCGAGCTGGCCCCAGCGCGTGATCGTGGGTGCCCCGCCGAGCACGGCCGCGAGCTGCGGCAGCGTGATCTGCGCGATCGGGTTGGCGGCATTGACGAACACCGCCTGCGCCGTCGTGCGCTGTTGTGTGTTGAAGCCACCGCGCGCGACGCGGACTTCGAACGGAACCTCGCCCGGATGCAGGCTCGCGTAGGCGGCGGCCTCGTCGGGCCAGAGCTCGCGACCCATCGGCGCGAGATCGGTCTCGGCGGCCATCAGGGCGTGAAAGCCGTTGAGCGTCCCGAGATGCTCCCATCGCTCGCCGCGGTGCACGTCGGGCTGCATGACCTCGAAGCCTTGCATCCAGCGCTCCATCAGCGACTTCATGCCGTCGCTGCCGACGCTGCGGATCTCGCCGTGGACGCGCGTCTTGACGGCATAGCGCGGCAGGCCCGGATCGAGGGGCGGGGTGTAGCCGGCGAGCTTGGGCAGCTCCTCGGCCGCCTGCTTAGCCGTCAGCGGCCTGAATCCGGGCTGGCGGGCGACGATCTCCTGCCCGTGCTCGCTCAGCGCAAAGCGCACGAACGCCTGGACGTTCGCTGGCGGCGGCGCATCCGGCCGCTTGTTGAAGGCGAGATACATCGGCCGGTCGCCGCGCCAGGCGACGCGCACCAGGCCCGGCGCCTTCATCATGTCGCCGGCGAACTGGTGCGCGTACGGCGCCAGCTCGGCGGGAAGCGGCGCGCGTGACATCGGCGCGACGTCGGCGAGCTCGAACATCAGCGCGCCGATCGCCGCGGCGTCGCCGACGTGATGCCAGCGCGGTCCGCGCTCGATCGCCGGCTGCCGCTGCCGCATCGCCTCGAGCCAGGCGTCCATCAGCACGCCCATCGATCGGTCGCCGATGCTCGACAGGGTCGCGACGTCGCGCGCGCCGCCCTGGGCACGGGCGGGCGGCGCGGCGACGACGAGCGCGCAGGCGACGATCAGCGCAGCCGCGCCGACGAGCGCCCGGTGCATCGCCGCGAGTGCGCGGTCGGTCATGGATCGAGCTCGTCGAGCCGCGGCGTGGCCGCGATGCGCGCCTGCAACTCGTCGCGCAGCGCCAGCGCCTGCGCCAGCTGCTCCTTCGCGTCGTCGGCGTTGCGGTACGCGTAGCCGACGTTCATCGTGCCGATCGCGTTGCCGGCGCGGTCGCGCAAGGCCATGTCAACGCCGAAGCGCTTGCCGTTCGAATACACGCCCGTCGTCGGGTTCGCGTTCTCGAGCACCTTCAGGTCGTCGGCATCGCCTTTCTTGCCGTGGCGGCCGAAGGTCGACCCGAGCAACACCAGCTGGTTGCTCCCCTGCTCGCGCGCGCGCAGCGCGAGCACCGTCACCTCGGGATGACGTAGCAGCGCCTCGTCGACGAGCGACTGCGCACGCGACTTGGTCGTCACCAGCGGCACGAACGGATACGGGTCCATCAGGTTGGCGACATTGAGGATGCGACGCGCGAGCGAGTCGCGGATCTTCACGGCAGTGCGCTCGAACTCGGCGTGGTTGCCGCCCACCGGATAGCGCCAGACCAGACCGAGCGCGCCGACCGTCTCGCCGCCGACGTCCAGCAAGGCCAGCTCGACCTCGATCCGCTTGTTGCCGCGATCCATCTCGACGCGCGTCGTGCCGGTGGCGATCACTGCCATGTCGTCGGGGTCGCCCGCCTTGCCGATCCGGCCGATGCTCGAGGCGATGATCACGTTGCCGGGACCGGCCGGCGGCGTCACGTGCATCACGACCGCTCGCAGGTCGGGGAACTGGGCGACCGTGCGGTCGACCAGCTCCTGGGCGTAGATCTTGACCGGCACCTGCGCCTGCGCCGCGTCGAGCGGCAGCAGCGCCACCATCAGCAGCGCGAGCGCTGCGACCGCCTTGCGATGGAATGTCATCGTCGTCTCCTCTTCGATGGGTTTGGCCGCGCGCCCGCTCGCGAGGCGCGCGCGGCCTTCAATTGGCGTCGTGGAGCGGCGCGGGCCGCCACTTGGCGAGCCGGTTTTCGACCAGCGTCATCAGGTACTCCGCCGCGAGGGCGACGACCATGATGATGACGATCGCCGCATACATGCCGGCGGCATCGAACGAGCCTTTGGCCACATTGATCAGCAGGCCGATGCCGTAGCGCGCGCCGACGAACTCGCCGACGATCGCGCCGACGATCGCGAATCCGAAGCTGACGTGCAGCGACGCGAAGATCCAGCTCATTGCCGACGGGATCACGACCGAGTTCGTCAATTGCCAGCCGCGCGCGCCGAGGATCTGCGCGTTCGCGAGCAGATTCCGGTCGGCCTCGCGCACGCCCTGGAAGGCATTGGCGAAGACGACGAAGAACACCATCACGAACGACAGCGCCACCTTCGACGTCAGCCCGAGGCCGAAGATCATGATGAAGATCGGCGCGAGCACGACGCGCGGGATCGAGTTGATCACCTTGATGTAGACCGAGAACACGTCGGCCAGCATGCGGTTGCGGCCGAGGGCGATGCCGGCGACGATGCCGGCGACCGAACCGGTGACGAAGCCGAGCAGCGATTCCTCCATCGTCACCCAGAGGTGGTACCAGAGCGAGCCCTCCGAGGTGCCCTCGACGACCCAGGTCTGCAGGCGGTCGACGATGTCCGAGGGCTTCGAGAAGAAGAACTCGTCGATCAGCTTTGCGCGCGAAAGCCACTCCCAGCCCCCCAGGAAGACGATCAGGATGAAGTAGCGCCAGAAGTAGACGGTGCGCACGCGCCGGCGCGCGGCGCGCGCCGCGGCGGCCTCGATCTCGGCCGCCGACGTTCCGGGCGTGACGCCGACCGGCGGCGTCAGGGTCATGTTGCTCATGCTGCAACCTCCGCCACGCGCGCCTCTTCACGCGAGGCGCCCCGCAACACTTCGTCGCGCAGGTCGTTCCAGATCGTGCGCGAAATGTCGATGAACTTCTGGTCGTACCGGATCTCGCTCGCGACGCGCGGCCGCGGGATATCGATCGGGTACACCGACTTGACCGTCGCCGGCCCGGCCGTCAGCACGTAGACCTTGTCGGCCAGCGCGATCGCCTCCTCGAGGTCGTGGGTGACGAAGACGACCGACGCCTTCGACTGCGACCACAGGCGCAGCAGCTCGTCGTGCATCAGCACGCGCGTCTGCACGTCGAGCGCCGAGAACGGCTCGTCCATCAACAGGATCTGCGGCCCGTTGATGAACGTCTGCGCCAGCGAGACGCGCTTGCGCATGCCGCCCGAGAGCTGGTGCGGATACTTGGTCTCGTGGCCGGCAAGGTTGACCCGCGCCAGCCACTGGCGCGCGCTGGCATAGGCCTCGGCCTTCGGCGTGCCGCGGTAGAGCGGGCCGGCGACGACGTTGTCAATCACGCTGCGCCACGGGAACAGCGCATCGGTCTGGAACACGAAGCCGATCCGTGGATCGATGCCGTTCACCGGGCCGCCCATGACGCGCACCTCGCCGGCCGACGGCGACGCCAGCCCCGTGACCAGGTTGAGCGTCGTCGACTTGCCGCAGCCGGTCGGGCCGACCACGGCCACGAACTCGCCGCGGTCGACCGTCATCGTGAAGTCGCGGATGGCGGTCATCGACTTGCCGTCCGGGGTCAGGAAGCGGCGGCTGACGTAGATCAGCTCGATCGCCGGACCGTTGGATGAGGGCGCGGCCATGGCTACTTCACCTTGGAGACGAACTCGGTCGTGTACGTCTTCGACAGATCGACGTTCTTGCCCTTGACGTTCTTCGAGAACGCCGAGAGAACCGAAAGCACCGTCTC
>DASXXO010000137.1:0-4243 GCA_036503045.1 Caldimonas sp.
GTCGGCCCGAGCGACATCTGCATGATGTATTCGGTCACCGACGTGCAGGGCATCAACCGCATCAGCGAGAAGGTGCTGAGCAACGCCGCGCACGCACTCGCCGGCATGATCGCGCACCCGGCCGTCGAGACCGAGACGATCAAGCCCGCGATCGGCCTGACGATGTTCGGCGTCACGACGCCATGCGTGCAGGCCGTCACCAAGCGGCTCGCCGACGAGGTCGACTGCATCGTGTTCCACGCCACCGGCGTCGGCGGGCAGTCGATGGAAAAGCTCGCCGACTCGGGCCTGCTCGCCGGCGTGATCGACGTCTCGACGACCGAGATCGCCGACGAGATCGGCGGCGGCGTGCTCTCCGCCGGGCCGACGCGGCTCGACGTTTTCGCGCGCCGGCCGTTGCCCTATGTCGGCTCGTGCGGCGCGCTCGACATGGTGAACTTCGGCGCCTGGGACACTGTGCCCGAGCGCCTGCGCGGCAGGACGCTCTACCGCCACAACCCGACCGTGACGCTGATGCGCACGACCGCCGAAGAATGCCGGGCGATCGGCGCGTTTCTCGCCGCCAAGCTCAACGCGATGGCCGGCCCGGTGCGCTTCCTGATTCCCGAACGTGGTGTCTCGGCGATCGACCGGCCGGGCCAGCCGTTCCTGGACCCCGAAGCCGACCACGCGCTCTTCGCGGCGATCGAGGAGCGCTTCCGCGCCGGCGCCGACCGCAAGCTCGTGCGCCTGCCGCTGCACATCAACGACGACGCGTTCGCCGACGCGCTGGTCGACGCCTGGCACGAAGTCGCCGCGCACGCCGAGCACCCGTCGTTCGTCCGAAGCCATGGCCCGCATCGCTAGACAGGTGCTCCTCGAGCGCTTCCGCGCCAAGATCGCGGCCGGCCAGCCGCTGATCGGTGGCGGCGCGGGCACGGGCCTCTCGGCGAAGTGCGAGGAGGCCGGCGGCATCGACCTGATCGTCATCTACAACTCGGGCCGCTACCGGATGGCCGGGCGCGGCTCGCTCGCGGGCCTGCTCGCCTACGGCAACGCCAACGAGATCGTCTGCGAGATGGCGCACGAGGTGCTGCCCGTCGTCAAGCACACGCCGGTCCTCGCCGGCGTCAACGGCACCGATCCGTTCCTGATCGTCGACGAGTTCCTGCAGCGCCTGATCGCGCTCGGCTTTTCGGGGGTGCAGAACTTTCCGACCGTGGGCCTCATCGACGGGACGTTTCGCGCCAACCTCGAGGAAACTGGCCTGGGCTTCGGCCTCGAGGTCGAGCTGATCGCGAAAGCGCATGCGCTCGACCTGCTGACGACGCCTTACGTCTTCAGCGCGGACGACGCGCGGGCGATGACCGAGGCCGGCGCCGACATCGTTGTCTGCCATCTCGGGCTTACGACCGGCGGCACGATCGGCGCCGAGACGGCGCTCTCACTCGCCGACTGCGTGCCGCTCATCGAGGCGCGCGCCGCTGCCGCCAAGGCGGTGCGCGGCGACGTGATCGTGCTCTGCCACGGCGGGCCGATCGCGACTCCCGAGGACGCGGCCTTCATCCTCTCCCGCTGCCCGTCGTGCCATGGATTCTACGGCGCGAGCTCGATGGAGCGCCTGCCCGTCGAGGCGGCGCTCACCGAGACGACGCGGCGCTTCACCCGGATTTCAGGAGACAGCACATGAGCGGCGCCCAATTCGGCAGTTTCATCCTCGGCCTCATCGTCGTCGCGATCGTCGTCGCGATCGCGGTCTGGCTGCTCCACTGGCTCTACCTGCGCAGCTCGAAGGAACGCTCGTTCGTGCGGACCGGGCTCGGCGGCCAGCGCGTCGTCCTCGACGGCGGCGCGTTCGTGCTGCCGATCGTGCACGACGTCATTCCCGTCAACATGAACACCTTGCGTCTCGAGGTGAGCCGCGGCCGCGACAAGGCGCTGATCACGCGCGACCGGATGCGCGTCGACCTGATGGCCGAGTTCTACGTCCGCGTCGCGGCGCGTCCGGAGGCGGTCGCCGCGGCGGCGCAGACGCTGGGCCTGCGCACCATGGAGCCCGAGCAGCTGAAGGAGCTGGTCGAGGGCAAGTTCGTCGACGCGCTGCGCACGGCGGCGGCCGAGATGACCATGGAGGAGCTGCACGAGAAGCGCGGCGCCTACGTCCGGCGCGTGCGCGAGACGGTCGCGGAAGACCTGACCAAGAACGGCCTCGAGCTCGAGTCGGTCTCGCTCACCCAGCTCGACCAGACGAGCATGGAGTATTTCAACCCGAGCAACGCGTTCGACGCCGAGGGCCTGACCCGCCTCACCGAGACGATCGAGCAGCGCAAGAAGCAGAGGAACGACGTCGAGCAGGACACGCTGGTCGCGATCCGCAACAAGAACCTCGAGGCGGAGAAGCTCTCGCTCGCGATCGACCGCGAGGGCGAGTACGCGCGCCTGAATCAGCAGCGTGAGGTCGAGATCGCGCGCGCGCGCCAGCGCGCCGAGCTGATGACCGAGCGGGCGCAGCGCGAGCAGGACGGCGAGAGCGCGCAGATCTCGGCCAAGCAGACGATCGACGCGGCGCGCATCCGCTCCGAGCAGACGATCGAGCAGGAGCGGATCGGCAAGGAGCGGACGATCCAGGCGGCGGAGATCGAGCGCAGGATGGCGCTCGAGCTCGCCGAGCAGAGGCGCGCGATCGCCGTCGCCAAGGAGAGCGAGGCGCAAAGCGTCGCCCAGGCGGCCGCCGACGCCGCGCGCGCCGAGGCGGTGACCGCCGAGGAGAAGGTCTTCACTGCGCGCGAGATCGAAATGGCCGAGCGCAAGAAGGCGATCGAGCTGATCGCGTCGCGCCAGGCCGCCGAGCGCGAGGCGCTGCGCCTGACCAGCGCGGCGCGCGCCGAGAAGGAGGCGAGCGCCGACCGCAGTGCGGCGATCCGCGCCCAGGCCGAGGCTGATGCCGACGCCGACAAGATCAAGTCGATGGCGATGCGCGTGCGCGCCGAGATCGAGGCCGAGGCGCTGCGCATGATGAACGACGCCCACAACATGCTCTCGCCCGAGGCACGCATGTCGGCGCTGCGCATGAAGCTGGTCGACAAGGCCGAGGCGATCATCCGCGAGTCGGTGCGGCCGATGGAGCGGATCGAGGGCATCAAGATCCTGCACGTCGACGGCCTCGGCGGTGCGAGCAACGGCGCGGGCGGCGACAGCGGCCACGGCGGCAGTTTCGCGGACGGCCTCGTCAACTCGGCGCTCCGCTACCGTGCGCAGGCGCCGCTGGTCGACCAGCTGCTGCGCGAGATCGGCATCGAGGGCAGCGACATCCAGCGCCTCGTGAGTGGCGTGAGCGGCGCGCAGGTCGCGCTGCCGCCGGGCGCGGGGAAAGAGTAGGAGCACGCATTGATCCGGGTCTACATCTCGAGCGTCGTCGACGCGAGCGCCGACACGGTGTGGTCGCGCATCCGCGACTTCAACGGCCTGCCGCAATGGCACCCGGGCATTGCCGACAGCAGGATCGAGAACCACGAGCCGAGCGACCGCGTCGGCTGCATCCGCCATTTCCACACCCGGGACGGCGGAACGATCCGCGAGCGCCTGCTGGCGCTCTCGGACTACGACTACACGTGCGTCTACGAGATCCTCGAGAGCCCGATGGGCGTCGAGAACTACGTCTCGACGCTCAAGCTCACGCCGGTGACCGACGGCGCACGGTGCTTTGCCGAGTGGAGCGCCGAGTTCGACTGCGCCGAGGAGCGCGAGCGCGAGCTCGTCGAGACGATCGGCAACGGCGTCTTCCAGGGCGGCTTCGACGCGCTGAAGCGCCACTTCGCGCGAGGCTAGTCCCGGTGCTGCAGCACGTCGTCCGCTCGACCGTGATCGATGCGCCGATCGGGCGCGTCTGGGCGGTGCTGCGCGACTTCAACAGCCACGACCGCTGGCACGACGTCGTCGCCGAGAGCCGTATCGAAGGCAGCGATCGCAGCGATCAGGTCGGCTGCGTCCGCAGCTTCACCCTCAAGGACGGCAACCGCATCCGCGAGCAGCTGCTGACGCTCTCGGACAGCGAGCACAAGAGCACCTACTGCATCGTCGAGGCGACCGTGCCGCTGATGCGCTACGTCGCGACGCTGACGTTGAAGCCGGTGACCGACGGCGACCGCACCTTCTGGCACTGGGAATCGACCTTCGCGACGCCGCCCGGCCGAGGGCGCGAGCTCCAAGAGATGGTCGCGCGCGACGTCTACGACGCGGGCTTCGAGAACCTGCGGCGCTACCT
>DASXXO010000138.1:0-4047 GCA_036503045.1 Caldimonas sp.
GGCAAGAAGCGCTTCCGTCCGGCGAGCAAGGCGGCGATGGTGTTCCTCAACGCGACCTCGCCCGAGACGATCAAGGTGATGCGCACGGCGATGGTCGACGTCGGCTTCAAGCTGCAGCGCTCGGCCAACAACCTGCTGCGCGGCCTCGCCAACCAGCAGACCGCGGCGCCGCCCTCGACGCACGGGTCGCCTCCGATGAAGGAGCAGGTGATCCACTTCATCAACAAAAAGATGCCGGGCAACCTGCCGAAGCGGACCGCGCGCGCGCTGCTCGACATCGAGGACAAGGAGTACGTGCCGATCATCCGCAACCCGGCTGCCACCAACTCCGACAGCGAGGCGGTCTTCTACTTCCCGGGCTGCGGCTCGGAGCGGCTGTTCTCGCAAGTCGGGCTCGCGACCCAGGCGATGCTCTGGCACGCCGGCGTGCAGACGGTGCTGCCGCCCGGATATCTCTGCTGCGGCTATCCGCAGCGCGGCTCGGGCGATTACGACAAGGCCGAGAAGATCATCACCGACAACCGGGTGCTCTTTCACCGCGTCGCCAACACGCTCAACTATCTCGACATCAAGACCGTCGTCGTCAGCTGCGGGACGTGCTACGACCAGCTGCAGGGCTACGAGTTCGGGCAGATCTTTCCGGGCTGCCGGATCATCGACATCCACGAGTTCCTGCTCGAGAAAGGGATCACGCTCGGCGGCCCCGGTGGCGGCCCCGACGCGGCAGGGCCCGGCTACCTGTTCCACGACCCATGCCACAGCCCGATGAAGCTGCGCGAGCCGCTCGTCACGGTGAAAGCGCTGGTCGGCGACAACGTTCGCAAGAGCGAGCGCTGCTGCGGCGAGAGCGGCACCTTCGGCATCCACCGGCCCGACATCGCCACCCAGGTGCGCTTCCGCAAGGAAGAGGAGCTGCGCAAGGACGAGGCGGCGCTCAGGACGATGATCGGCGGCGCCGACGGCAGCGCGACGAAGGGCGACCTCAAGATCCTGACGTCGTGTCCGAGCTGCCTGCAAGGCCTGCAGCGCTACAAGGGCGACCTTGTCAACGGCCTGCTCGAGGCTGACTACATCGTCGTCGAGATGGCCAACCGGATCCTCGGCGAGGATTGGCTGCCGGAGTACGTCGCGCGCGCCAACGACGGCGGCATCGAGCGCGTGCTCGTGTAGCGCCGGCGCGTCAGGCGCTTTCCCCCAACGATCGCGGGGACGGGCCCCTTCGCTACACTGCCCCGGCTCCGAACGACACCGCATGAGCCCCCGCACCGAGCCGCACCGTCCGACCGCGATCACGCTGCACCAGCGGTCGCGCGTCCTCGAGGTCGGTTTCGACGACGGCAAGAGCTTCCGCATTCCGTTCGAGCTGATGCGCGTCTATTCGCCGTCGGCCGAGGTGCAGGGCCACGGACCCGGGCAGGAAGTGCTGCAGACTGGCAAGCGCGACGTCGAGGTCGCCGCGCTCGAGCCGGTCGGCAACTACGCGGTGCAGCCGCGCTTCTCGGACGGCCATAACACCGGCATCTACTCGTGGGACTACCTCTACTTCCTCGGCTCGCAGCAGGACGAGCTCTGGAGGAAGTACGAGGAGCGCCTCGCGCGCGAGGGCGTCGATCGCGACGCGCCGATGAGCGGCGCCAAGGCCGCGTCGTGCGGTCATTCGCACTGAGCCCGACGTCGGCGATGACCGAGACCCACTTCGGCTACAGCACCGTCGACGAATCGGCCAAGGCCGAGCGCGTGCGCGACGTCTTCGATTCGGTCGCGCGCAGGTACGACGTCATGAACGACCTGATGTCGCTCGGCCTGCACCGCGCGTGGAAGGCGTACACGGTCGCGGTCGCGCGCGTGCGTCCGGGCGATCGCGTGCTCGACGTCGCCGGCGGCACCGGCGACCTGGCGCGCGCGTTCGCGCCTCGGGTCGGGCCGCGCGGCGTCGTCATCCTGAGCGACGTCAACGAAGCGATGCTTCGCCGCGGACGCGACCGCCTGCTCGACGATGGCCTGATCGTCCCGTCGCTCCTCTGCGACGGCGAAACGCTGCCGTTCGCCGCTGCGACGTTCGACCTCGTGAGCGTCGCATTCGGGCTGCGCAACATGACGCACAAGGAGAAGGCGCTCGCCGAGATGGCGCGCGTGCTGAAGCCGGGCGGGCGACTGCTTGTGCTCGAGTTCTCGAAAGTCGCCGGGCCGCTCGCCAGGGTCTACGACTGGTACTCGTTCAACGTGCTGCCGCTCGCCGGGCGCTGGGTCGCGGGCGACGGCGAGAGTTACCGCTACCTGGCCGAATCGATCCGCGTCCATCCCGACCAGGAGACGCTGAAGGCGATGATGAAGACGGCCGGCTTCGGCCACGTCGACGTGCACAACATGAACGGCGGCATCGTCGCGCTCCACGTGGGGATCAAGTGCTGAGCGCCGTCGCGGGGCTGCGTCGCTCGCTGCCGCGCCGCAGTTGGCGCGCGCCGCTCTCGCTCGGCGTCGGCGTGCCGTTCCTCATCGGCAGCACGCCGGCTGCGGCGGCAGGATCGGCCGGCGTCGCCGTCGGCGGCGTCACGACCTGGCTCGGCGTCCTCGCCGCGCTCTGGGCGCTGCTCGCGCCGCGCCGTCCCGGTGACTTCGCCGGTGCGGCCGCCGTCTTCACCTTCGGCGCGATGCTGCTTGCGGCGGCGCTGTGGCACATGCGCAGGCAGCGACGCGCGGTCGGCATCGTCGCCGTCGCGCGCGAGCAAAGGCCGATCGTCGCGGCCGTCGCTCGCCGGCACTGGCCGATCGACGCCGCGCAGGTGCTCGAGGCGGCGCGCGCACGCTTCCTCGGCCTGCAGGCCGCGTGGGATGCGGGCGACGTGCAGGCGCTCGGCCATCTGACGACGCCCGAGATGCTGCAGGAGCTGCTGGCGGTGCTGACGACGCGCGCGATCGGAGCGAGCCGGACCGACGTCGTCACCCTGCACGCCGAGCTGCTCGACATCGAAGAGCTCGGCGCCGCGTGGCTCGCGAGCGTCGAGTTCTCGGGCCTGATCCGCGAGTCGGCCGAGCGCGGGGCGGTGCCGTTTCGCGAGCTCTGGATGCTGGCCGGGACGAAGGAGGGTGCGCCCTCGTGGCGCCTGGCGCGCCAGCAGGCATTGCTCTAGCGCGATCAGGAGCCGTAGCCGTTCGGGTTCGCGGTCTGCCAGCGCCAGGTGTCGGCGCACATCGCATCGAGGCCGCGCGTGGCGCGCCAGCCGATCGTCTGCGCGGCGAGCGACGGATCCGCGTAGCACGCGGCGACGTCGCCCGGACGGCGGCCGACGATCTCGTAGGGCACGCGCTTGCCGCTCGCGCGCTCGAACGCGTGGACGAGCTCGAGCACGCTCGTGCCGTGGCCGGTGCCAAGGTTGACCGTGAGCGAGCCGGGCTCGGCGAGCAGGTGATCGAGCGCCGCGACGTGGCCCTCGGCGAGATCCATGACGTGCAGGTAGTCGCGCACGCCGGTGCCGTCGATCGTGGCGTAGTCGTTGCCGAATACCTGCAGGATCGGTCGCTTGCCGACCGCGACCTGGGCGACGTAGGGCATCAGGTTGTTCGGCGCGCCGCGCGGATCCTCGCCGATCGTCCCGCTCTCGTGCGCGCCGACCGGGTTGAAGTAGCGCAGCAGGGCGACGCGCCACGCCGGATCGGCGCGCTCGAGGTCGCGCAGGATGCCTTCGCTGACGAGCTTGGTCGCGCCGTAGGGATTGGTCGCCGACAGCTTTGCGTCCTCGCGCAGCGGCAGCTGCTCGGGCTGGCCGTAGACGGTCGCGCTCGAGCTGAAGACGATCGTCTTGCAGCCGTGCGCCTGCATCGCCTCGGCGAGCGCGACCAGGCCGCCGACGTTGACGGCGTAGTAGCGCAGCGGCTCGGCGATGCTTTCGCCGACCGCCTTCAGCGCCGCGAAATGGACGACCGCCTCGCTCTTGTTGCTGCCGAACAGCCGGTCGAGCGCGCCGCGGTCGCGGACGTCGGCGGCGGCGAAGCGCGAGACGTCGGCACCGAGCGCAGCGAGGCGCTTCAGCACCTCGGGCGAGCTGT
>DASXXO010000139.1:0-4737 GCA_036503045.1 Caldimonas sp.
CTGCTCGTCGACGGTCGGCAGGATGAGAGGCGCGTCGCCCTGCAGTTCGGCGAGCTTTGTCTGCAGCGGCGCGAGCTCGGCGAGGAGGGCCTGGCGATCGGCGTCGCTCAGGCCCGGCCCGGCAACCGGCGCGGAAGTCGCCCCGTCGGCGCCACTCTTGGCCTGCGTCGGCGGCAGCGATGAAGGCGACGCCATCGCAGCCGCCGCGGCGCCCTCGTTCATCGGCGCTGTCGCGCCGGCCGCCGCGTCGGCAGAGGCCGCCGCGGGGGCGCGCAGCTTCGCGCGGATCTCGAGAATGCGGTCGACGACGCCCTTCTCCTCTTCGTGGCGTTTCTGCAGCATCGCGAGGCGCGTCTCTTCCTGATCGATCGCCGCAACGGTGCGCTTGCGCCGCTCGCCGACGTCGATGCCGATCGCCTCCTCGCGGCCGATGATCTCGCCTTCGGTGCGCAGCGCCTCGAGCCGGCGCTGGCAGTCCTCGAGCTCGGCCGGGGTCGCATGCTGGCTGACGGCGACGCGCGCGCAAGCGGTATCGAGCAGGCTCACCGCCTTGTCGGGAAGCTGGCGCGCCGGGATGTAGCGATGCGAGAGCCGCACCGCCGCCGTGATCGCCTCGTCGAGCAGCGCGACGCGGTGGTGCTTCTCGAGGATCGAGGCGACGCCGCGCAGCATCAGCACCGCCTTCTCCTCGCTGGGCTCCTCGACCTGCACGACCTGAAAGCGCCGCGTCAGCGCGGGATCCTTCTCGATGTGCTTCTTGTACTCGGCCCAGGTCGTCGCGCCGATCGTGCGGAGCTTGCCGCGCGCGAGCGCGGGCTTGAGCAGGTTGGCGGCGTCGCCGGTGCCGGCAGCGCCGCCCGCGCCGATCAGAGTGTGCGCCTCGTCGATGAACAGGATGATCGGCTTGGGCGACGCCTGCACCTCGTCGATCACCGAGCGCAGCCGGTTCTCGAACTCGCCCTTCATGCTCGCGCCGGCCGAGAGGAGCCCGATGTCGAGGGTGTAGAGCGAGACGTCCTTCAGCTGCGGCGGCACGTCGCCGCGCGCGAGGCGCAGCGCAAAGCCCTCGACGACCGCGGTCTTGCCGACGCCGGCCTCGCCGGTGAGGATCGGGTTGTTCTGGCGCCGCCGCATCAGGATGTCGACGATCTGGCGGATCTCCTCGTCGCGGCCGGCGACCGGATCGATCTCGCCCTGGCGCGCCCGCTCGGTGAGGTCGACCGTGAAGCGCTTGAGCGCTTCTTGCTTGCCCATCGCCGCCGGCGCGATCGCGCCGCTCGCCTCGCCCGGCTCGTCCGTCGTGCCGCTGCCGTCGCTCGCACGCTGGCCGTGCTCCGGCGAGCCGGCGAGGAGCCTGGCGAAGTTGTCGGTCAGGTCCTCGATCTTGATGCGGTCGAACTGCTTCGAGATCGAGAGCAGCGCGCCCTTCAAGCGCGTCGTCTTCAGCATGCCGACGATCAGGTACCCGGTTCGCACCTGCGTGTCGCCGAACATCAGCGATCCGTAGACCCAGGCGCGCTCGACCGCGTCCTCGATCCACTCCGAGAGATCGGTGATCGAGCTCGCGCCGCGCGGCAGGCGGTCGAGCGAGGCGGTGAGATCGCTCGTCAAGGTCGCCGTGTCGAGCCCGTAGTGGCGGATGATCCGGTGCAGGTCGGAGTCCTGGTTGTTGAGGATCTGCGTGATCCAGTGCTGCAGCTCGACGAACGGGTTGCCGCGCAGCTTGCAGAACACCGTCGCGCCCTCGATCGCCTTGTAGGCGAGCGGATTGAGCTTGCCGAACAGCGCTGCGCGCGAGATCTCAAGCATGACGAACTCCGTGGCGTAGCAGGAACGAGGTCTCGGGCCGAAGGCGCAGGTCGCGCCGGTCGTGCGGCCGTGCGCCGCGGCCGATCCAGGTCGTGACGCCGAGGCGCACCGCCTTGCCGAGGCGCGGCTCCGGAACCTCGGCGGCGGCGAGGATCGGCTCGACGTCCCAGCGCAGGTCGAGCCCGGCATAGTGCTGCACCCATTCGCGCAAGCGCAGCCATGGAGCGCCACCGGGCAGGAAATCGCAGTATTGGCTGAGCGTCAGCGGACCGAGCGCGATGCGGAACTTGTACTGCCGGTCGCGCCACTTGCTGCCGCTCGTCGTCGAGACGCCGAGCTGCGGCATCGCTGCTCCGGTCCGCTCGGGGCGGCTGCGCGAGTAGCCCAGCCGGCTGCGGTCCTCGCTCGTCAGCACGAGCCATTGGGGGACGTGCTGCCCGATCCGCACCGGCACCCCGAAGTACTGGCGCAGCAGCTTGGCGAGACCTTCGGGGTGGCGGCTGCGCGCGCCGAGCAGGCCCGCCTGGAAGCGCCGGGCGTTCTCGGGCAGCGCGCGCGGCGCATCGATGGCGCCCGACGCGCCGTAGGTCGCGCCGAGCCAGGCGGCGAAGCGGTCGTCGTCGGGCCGGTCGTGGTGGACTGTCGGCTGCGACTGCGCCCAGGCACGGTAGAAGAGCGCGAGCAGGCGATGGTGGAAGACGTCGAGGAAGCGCGCCAGCGTGGCATCGCCGCGAAAGCGCAGCCGCTCGCGCACGTACTCGGTGAAGTGGAGCGGCATCGGCCCTTGCGGCCCGAGCAGCCCGAAGAAGCGCACGCCGAGTCGCGGCGCCGGATGGGCCCCCGGGTCGAAGGTTTCGAGCGCCGCGGGTGCGAACGAGAGCTCCGGAACCTGGCCCAGACGCAAGCTCTCCTGCGCCGGTCGCAGCGCGACGCCGATGCGCGGCTGCCCGGAACGCAGCGACTCGACGTGGCGCAGGACGGCGAAGAAGTCATGCTCGCGCGGCGCCGCAGCGACCGCTTCGAAGAGCGCCGCCAGCGCAGCCTCGCGGTCGCCCGGCGGGCGCCCGTGCGGCTCTCGCTCCGGCGATGGCGATGGCGACCGCGCGGCTTCCATCACAGTGTCTGGCGCAGGCCGACGCGCGGCGGCCAGCGCATCACTTCGCCACGCTGCGGGGTCTTCAGCGTCAGCTGGGTGAAGCTGTTGATCGCGGCGTGGCGCGCGAAGAAGCGCTCGAGCAGGCTCGCGAACAGAAAGGCGCTCGTCCCCTGGAACGCGAGCTCGTCGAGCTCGAGGACGATGGCGACGCCGGTGCCGAAGGTGAGCGGGCCGGGAAACGGGAGCCTGCGCACGACGCTTTGCGCCTGCAGGCCCTGCACCCCTTCGACCTGGCGGATCCAGGCGCTGTCTTCCGGCGGCGCATAGAGCGCGAGCATGGCGCGCAGCGCTGCCGCGGCGTGCTGCGGCGTCTCGCCGACGAGCGCGAGATGGTTGAGCGTCAGGTGGCTGACGAGGCTCCAGCCGAGCTGGCCGACCGGGCGGCGGGTCACCGGCCGCGTCGGCCCGCGCAGCACGTCGACGCGCGCGACCGGGCCCGGCGACTCGAGGCGCCATTGCGGCGGGCTTTCGCTCGTCGCATGCGGCAGCAGCGTCGGCAGGTCGCGGTTGGTCACCCACGCCGAGACCGAGAGCTGGCGGATGTCGTCGCGGTATGGCGCGTGGCGCGGATCGACGAGCGAGAGATAGACCTCCTCGCCGATGTACGAGGAGCGCGCGCCGTGCTGCTTCTGGCGCGCCGAGAGCAGGCGCGGCTCGCGGCGCACCGTGTAGTAGCCGTGCGCCTCGCCTGCGGTCGGCGCGGCAGCGTCGTGGAAGGTCGCGTACAGCGGATCGAACTCCTGCTGCGCGACGCGGCCGGTGCCGAAGCCGGTGACCGAGACGATGCCGTGCACTTCGTAGTCCATCGGCCGGGTGCGGTCGGGAACGACGTGGTATTCCCACGAGCCGGTGCCGACCTGGATGCGGTCGAGGCGCTTCTGAAAGAGGTTGATCGCCGGCGTGCAGAAGAGCGCGAGGCTCTCGGCGTCGACCAGCGCCTCGAGCCCCGGATCGGCGCGCTGCAGCAGCACGACCAGCTCGACCTCGGCGCTGCGGACCCCGGCGAGCCGCTCGGCGAGGTCGCCGATCTCGAAGAAGAGCAGGCGCTGCGGCATCGCCGCGACTTCCTGGATCAGCCGATAGCCCGAAAAGGCGCGCAGCGACTCCGGCAGCAGCGCCTCGTCGGTGCCGAAGCCGAGGCCGCGACCGCTTTCGCGGCCGCGCCAGTGACGCGCGACGACAGCGCCGCGAGCCACAGGATCGCCGCGCACGATCGTTCCGCTCGCCGCGCCGAGCAGCAGCTCGTGCATGCGAAAGGCGACGTCGTCGCCGGCGCTGATATAGAAGGCGAGGCGATCGACGCCGAGCTGATCGAAGTTCACGCCGCCGCCGCAGCGCAGGCGAATCCGCAGCCCGCCACGCGTGCCGAGCAGCTGCGGCAGCTTTGCCGCCGCGAGATCGGGCGCGTGAGTGAAGTACTGCACGCCGGTCAGCTCGATCGGCCAGAGCGTCACCGCGTGCCCGGTGGTGAACGCGCAGTGCGTGTCCTGCCCGCGCGCGAGCTCCGAGGTCAGCGCGCTCCCGCGCGGCAGGACGTAGCCCTTGACGAGATTCGGGTCGGCCGGGTCGACGCCGAAGCGCGCCACCAGCATCGAGGGCATCGGCGCGAGGAAATTCGGATACGTTGCCTCGAGCAGATGAGCGATCAGGCGCGGCTGCTCGGCCTCGAGCTTGAGCTGGACGCGTGCGGTCAGAAAGGCGAACCCTTCGAGCAGGCGCTCGACGTAGGGGTCGGTGACCTCCATGCCTTCCATCCCGAGGCGCGACGCGAT
>DASXXO010000140.1:0-1507 GCA_036503045.1 Caldimonas sp.
CAAACCTACGTCGAAGCGGTCGAGAAGGAGAGGAAGCTCGCGTCGGGGTCGATCCAGCGCGCAATCGACGAGGCGCCGGAGCGTCTGGCCGCGGTCGGCGGCGACGCGGCCAAGCTCGCGCTGGCCGAGAAGCTCGTCGACGCGCTGAAGACGCGCGACGAGCTGCGTGCGCTGATGATCGAGCGCGGCGCGAAGGACGACGACGAAAACACCTTCCGTCAGATCTCGTTCGAGGACTACCTTGCCCACGTCAAGCCGCGCCTGACCGGCGACGCGATCGGCGTCGTCGTCGCCGAGGGCGAGATCGTCGACGGCACCGCGCCTGCGGGCACGATCGGCGGCCTCTCGACCGCCAACCTGATCAGGAAGGCGCGCGACGACAAGAGCGTCAAGGCGCTCGTCCTGCGCGTCGACTCGCCCGGCGGGAGCGTGTTCGGCTCCGAGCTCGTGCGACGCGAGCTCGAGGTGACGCGTGCAGCCGGCAAGCCCGTCGTCGTCTCGATGGGCAACGTCGCGGCGTCGGGTGGCTACTGGATCTCGACCGCGTCCGACGAGATTGTCGCTGACGCAGCGACCATCACCGGGTCGATCGGCGTCTTCGCATTGCTGCCGACCGCCGACCAGACGCTCGCCAAGCTTGGCATCCATCCGGCCGGTGTCGGCACGACGTGGCTGCGCAACGCCGACGATCCGCGCTTGCCGCTCGACCCGCGCTTGGCCGAGCTCGTCCAGAAGAGCGTCGACCATACGTATGTCGACTTCACGACCAAGGTCGCAGCGGCGCGCAAGACCACGCCCGAGAAGATCGACGCCGTCGCGCAAGGGCGCGTCTGGACCGGCGTGCAGGCCAAGGAGCGCGGCCTCGTCGACACCATCGGCGCCTTCAGCGACGCGCTGCGTTCGGCCGCCCGGCGCGCCAAGCTCGGCGAGCAGCCGCGCGTCGTCTACATCGAGCGCGAGCCGGGCAAGGTCGCGCAGCTCGTCGCCATGCTCAACAGCCAGGTGGCGGCGTGGGTGGATGCCGAGCTCGACGCGCGCCTCGGCGGCTCGCTGGGCGTCGCGCCGGCGCTGGTGCACGGTGCGGCGCGCGACCTCGGCTGGGTGAACGACATCGTCGAGCGCAGGAAGCCGTTCGCGGCGGTCGTCCACTGTCTCTGCGGCGAGCCGAACTGAAGCCCGAACGGTCGCCGCCGGCGACGCTCAATCCGGCGCAGCTCGAGGCCGTCCATCACCTCGGTGGCCCTTGCCTCGTGCTCGCCGGCGCGGGCTCGGGCAAGACGCGCGTGATCGTCCACAAGATCGCGCGCCTGCTCGAGGCCGGCTACGCGCCCGAGGCGATCGCCGCGATCACGTTCACCAACAAGGCCGCGGCCGAGATGCGCGAGCGGGCGCGTTCGCTCGTCGGCAGGCGTGCCGCGGCGAAGCTCGCGGTCAGCACCTTCCACGCGCTCGGCGTCCGTATCCTGCGCGAGCACGGGAATGTGCTCGGCCTGGCGCCCAACTTCAG
>DASXXO010000141.1:0-3337 GCA_036503045.1 Caldimonas sp.
CCGCATGACCAATGTCTTCACGCCGCCGCGCGGTCGATGCCTTCGGCCGCGACCAGGGCGGCGAGGCGCTTGCGCGCATAGAACATGCGGCTCTTCACGGTGTTGTCCGGGATGCCCAGGATCTCGGCGATCTCCTTGATCGACTTCCCCTGGTAGTAGACGAGATCGATGATCTCGGCGTGCTCGGCGGAGAGCGCCTGGAGGCAGCGCCGGATCACCGTGCCGCGATCGCGCTCACCGAGCTCGGCCTCGGGGCTGGCGGCCGGATCGACCACGTTCTGCGCCGCATCGCAGTCGAGCGACTCGGTCGGCCGGCGCTTCGCGGCGGTGAGCGCCTTGTGACGGGCGATGCCGAGCAGCCAGGTCGACACCGACGAGCGGCCCTCGAAGCGGCCGGCATGCTGCCAGGCGTCGATGAAGGTTTCGCTCACCACGTCCTCGGCGAGCGCGGCGTCGCGCACGATGCGCAACGCGAAGCGGTAGACCTTGACCTGGTGGCGCGCGAACAGGGCGCGCATCGCGAGCTTGTGGCCGGCGGCGATCTGCCGGATCAGCGTCTCGTCGGAAATGGGGCGGCGGGGCGTGTTGGCGAGGGTCTGCGAGGTCATCGATGTTCCTCCCCGGAACCGTACGACTGAACTCATGTCGTCCTTCGATGGCGCGGAAGCTAGTCGTCGCCTGTTTCGCCCGGATTTCGCGCAAGGGCATTTTTGTATCGTCCGTATCGTTACGTCAGGGTCGGTGCCAGCGCCCCCCTCTCCTCGCGCTTGCGGGGAGAGGGGGCACAAGCACCGCGCGATACAAACGATACAAATTCGCCGCCCAACGAAATACCGACGATACGTGGGCCGGCCAAGAATGACGGCCCTGGAGTCGTCGATGCCAACGCGTGCCTCTCCGCCCAGCCGAAGCGCACGCCATGACGGGCCGCGCCCGACCCCGGCCAAGCCGGCGGCGGCGGAAGAGCGCTATCTGCTGGCGCTGCAGTCGCTCAACTACGGCCTCTACGACTGGAACATCGAGGCTCGCACCGTCTACTACTCGCCCGAGCTGCGGCTGATGCTCGGCCTCCCCGAGGCCGACCTAGCGACGCCCGCCGACTGGATGGCGCGCATGCATCCGGACGACCTGCCGCTCTACCGGCACAAGCTCACCGAGCACTTCAAGGGCGTCACCCCGCGGTTCGAGTGCGATACCCGCTATCGCAGCGGCGACGGCACCTGGCGCTGGGCGCGCCAGAGCGGCATCGCGCAACGCCACGCCGACGGCCGCGCCTTCCGCCTGGTCGGCGCGACCGGCGACGTGACCGAGATCAAGAACCACGAGCGCGAGGCGGTGGCGGCGGCCGCGGCCCACCGCGCCGCGATGTCGCTGCGGCACGGGCGCACCGACAACGAGGAGCGTTACGCGCTCGCGCTGCAGGCGGTCGACGAGAACGTCTACGACTGGGACATCGAGAGGGACGCGCTCTATCTCTCGCCGACGCTGCTCGCGATGCTCGACCTGCCGGCCGACGCGACGCTGCAGCAGTGGGCCGACCGCATCCACCCGGAAGACCGCGCCTATCATCGCAGCCTGCTCCTGTCCCTGTTCAAGGGCGACATCCCCCGCCTCGATTGCGAATTCCGCTACGCCATGCCGGACGGCACGGTGCGCTGGGCGCGCCAGCACGGCATCGTGCTGCGCCGGCCCGACGGGCGCGCGCGCCGCATGGTCGGCGCGACCGGCGACATCACCGAGCTGCGGCGGCGCGCCGAGGAGCTCGAGCGGGTCAAGGCCGCGGCGGCCGCCGCCTGGCGTGACATCGAGCGCACGCGCGAGGTCATGACCGTCATGCTCGACAACATGACGCACGGCGTCGCGATGTTCGACCGCGAGACCAGGCTCGCGGCGCGCAACCGGCGCTTCGAGGAGATGCTCGAGCTGCCGGCCGCGTTCCTGGCGAGCGCGCCGACCTACGCCGAGCTGATCCATTATCTGGCGCGGCGCGGCGAATACGGCGACATCGACATCGATCGCTTCGTCGACGCCGTCATCGCCAGATCCGACCAGCAGTACGGCACCGAGCGCACCCGGCCGGACGGCGCCGTGCTGGAGATCCGCCACAACCCGCTGCCGGGCGGCGGCTTCGTCTCGATCTACAGCGACATCACCGAGCGCAAGCGCTACGAGGAGCAGATCGAGGCGAGCGCGCACCGCATGCGCTCGATCCTCGAGGGCAGCCCGGTCGGCGCCGCGCTGTCGGTCGCCGATGGGCGCCTGCTGTTCTGCAATGAGGAGTTCGCGCGGCAGAACGGAATTTCCCGCGACAACCTCGGCGACGTCGACATGGTCGCGTTCTACGTCAACCCGGCCGAACGCGCGGGGTTGATCGAGCGGCTCGAGCGCGACGGACGCCAACGCAACATCGAGACCGAGCGCCGCCGCAGCGACGGAACACGGTGGTGGTCGCTCAACTCGGTGGATCTGACCGAATACGAGGGCGAGAACGCGCTGCTGAGCTGGCACACCGACATCACCGATCTCAAGGAACGCGAGGCGGTGCTCGCCACCGCGCGCGCCGAGGTCGAGCGCTCCGGCGCCATGCTGCAGACCGTGCTCGACAACATGACCGACGGCGTGATGCTGTTCGGCCACCAGGAGCGCGGCAGCACCGACCGGCCGCTGCGGTTCATCAACAAACGGATCCTCGAGATCCACCGCTACACCGCCGAGGAGGTCCACCCCGGCATGCGGTCGTCGGACATCGTGCGCTTCCTGGTGAAGCGCGGCGATTTCGGCCCGGTCAAGGACGTCGACAAGTTCGTGCGCCAGCACAACGACCGGGTGCTGAGCCCGAGCGGCTGCCACTACGAGCGCACGACGCCGAACGGCCGCTATCTCGAGTTCGACTTCATGCCGCTCGCCGACGGCAGCATCCTGTCGGTCCAGCGCGACATCACCGAGCTCAAGGAGCGCGCCGACGCCGCCGAGCGGGCGCGCGCCGACGCCGAGGCCGCCAACCTGTCGAAATCGACCTTCCTGGCCACCATGAGCCACGAGATCCGCACGCCGATGAACGGCGTGCTCGGCATGATGGACGTGCTCGAGCACCAGGGGCTCGACCACAACCAGCGGCGCAGCGTCGCGACCATGCGCGAGTCGGCGCACTCGCTGCTGCGCATCATCGACGACGTGCTCGACTTCTCCAAGATCGAGGCCGGGCGGCTCGAGCTGGAGACGACCGTGTTCTCGCTCTCCGGCCTGATCGACGGCGTGCTCAGCACGTTCCAGGCGCAGGCCAACGCCAAGGGCCTGGTGCTGACCGGCTCGGTCGAGCCCGGCTCGGACGACACGC
>DASXXO010000142.1:0-18447 GCA_036503045.1 Caldimonas sp.
CCGCCGCCCGCCGCGCGCGCGCCGATCGCCGCGCCGCGCGACGGCGACGCGGCGCTGCACAGCGCGGTGCGCGAGCTGCGCGCGCGCGGCGAGATCGTCGTCGCCGCGCTCGACGACGGCAGCTCGGCGGGCGGCGGGCGCCGGCTGGTCGCGTCTGGCGACGGCTGGATCGTCGCCCAGCGCTGAGCACCCCGAGATGAACGCCAACATTCAAGCGGCAACGTCCGCGTCCGGCCGCAACGTCGTCGTCGTCGGCACCCAGTGGGGCGACGAGGGCAAGGGCAAGGTCGTCGACTGGTTGACCGACCACGCGCAGGCAGTGGTGCGCTTCCAGGGCGGCCACAACGCGGGTCACACGCTGGTCATCGATGGCGTCAAGACGGCGCTGCAGCTGATCCCGTCGGGGATCATGCGTCCGGGCGTCGCCTGCTGCATCGGCAACGGAGTGGTCGTCGATCCGGCGCATCTGCTCGGCGAGATCGCGCGTCTCGAGGCGATGGGGCTCGAGGTCCGCTCGCGCCTGCTCATCAGCGAGTCGTGCCCGCTGATCCTGCCGTTCCACGTCGAGGTCGACAAAGCGCGCGAGCTGCTGCGCGAATCGAGCGGCGCCGGCAAGATCGGCACCACCGGCAAGGGCATCGGCCCGGCCTACGAGGACAAGGTCGCGCGGCGCGCGCTGCGCGTCCAGGATCTGAAGCACCCCGAGCGCTTTGCCGCGAAGCTGCGCGAGCTGCTCGCACTGCACAACTTCGCGCTCGAAGGCTGGTTCCACGCCAAGCCGCTCGCGTTCGAGCCGATCTTCGAGGCCGCGATGCGCGCCGGCGAGGCGCTCCGGCCGATGATCGGCGACGTCGGCTACACGCTCTACAACGCGCACCGGGCGGGCAAGAACGTGCTGTTCGAGGGCGCGCAGGGGACGCTGCTCGACATCGACCACGGCACTTACCCGTACGTCACGTCGAGCAACTGCGTGGCCGGCAACGCCGCGGCGGGCTCGGGCGTCGGCCCCGACCAGCTGCACTACATCCTCGGCATCACCAAGGCCTACACGACGCGCGTCGGCGGCGGCCCGTTCCCGACCGAGCTGCCGATCGACGAGGCCGGTTCGATCGGCCACCATCTCTCGACGGTCGGCCAGGAGCGCGGCACGGTGACCGGGCGCGCGCGCCGCTGCGGCTGGCTCGACGCGGCGCTCCTCAAGCGCTCGTTCATCATCAACGGCATCTCGGGCCTTTGCATCACCAAGCTCGACGTCCTCGACGGACTCGCCGAGATCAAGGTCTGCGTCGGCTACCAGCTGCGCGGCCGGCGGATCGACATCCTGCCGCTCGATGCCGACGACATCGCGGCGTGCGTGCCGATCTACGACACGCTGCCCGGCTGGAGCGAGAGCACATTCGGCGCGACGCGCTGGGACGCGCTGCCGGCGAACGCGCGGCGCTACCTCGAGCGCGTCGAGAGCTTCGTCGAGGCGCCGATCGACATGGTCTCGACCGGCCCCGATCGCGAGCACACGATCCTGCTGCGCCACCCGTATCGGCCCGATGCCGAGTCGCGCTCGGCGCGCCGGCAGCTGCCTCTCTCGCTCTAGCGTCCCATCCGCCGAGGACGACATGCTCACCGACGACGGCAAACATCTCTACGTCTCCTGGGACGAATACCACCTGCTGATCGAGCGCCTCGCGTTGAAGATCGACGCGACGGGCTGGCAGTTCGACCAGATCCTGTGCCTCGCGCGCGGCGGCATGCGGCCGGGGGACATTCTCTCGCGCGTGTTCGACAAGCCGCTCGCGATCATGGCGACGAGCTCGTATCGCGCGGAGGCGGGGACGATCCAGGGCCGGCTCGACCTCGCGAAGTACATCACGCTGCCGCGCGGCGAGCTCGCCGGGCGCGTCCTGCTCGTCGACGATCTCGCCGATTCCGGAATCACCTTGCGCGCGGTCGTCGACCGGCTGCGCGCAATGCCCTCGATCAGCGAGCTGCGCTCGGCGGTCCTCTGGACCAAGGGCGTCTCGACGTACACGCCGGACTACTATGTCGAGCTGCTGCCCACGAGCCCGTGGATCCATCAGCCGTTCGAGGAGTACGACGATCTCCGCCCGGCCGGCCTTGCCAAAAAATTCCAGATCTAAAAAAGGAAAGGGCCGACATCGTCGGCCCACTCTCCTTCGAAACATTCTTTGGTGCCCAGGAAGGGACTCGAACCCCCACGGAGTTACCCGCTAGTACCTGAAACTAGTGCGTCTACCAATTCCGCCACCTGGGCATCTCAGGCAACCACGGACTTTATCATCAAAGCAACAACATCCAAGACCGCCGCACCAGGCGGCAACGAGCTCCTCGCCGAAGTCGAGGGCACCGTCCAAGGCCATCGCGATGGCCACGGCTTCGTCGCTCGCGACGACCGTCAACCCGAGATCTTTCTCTCCGCGCAGGAGATGAAGAGCGTGCTGCACCGCGACCGCGTTCGCGCACGAATCGTCCGCTATGACAAGAAGGGCCGGCCCGAAGGCCGGGTCCTCGAGATCCTCGAGCGCAGGAAGGCGCCGATCATCGGCCGGCTGCTGCACGAGAGCGGCATCTGGCTGCTCGCGCCCGAGGACAAGCGCTACGGCCAGGACATCATCGTGCCGAAGAACGGCATCGCCGACGCGAAGGCCGGCCAGGTCGTCGCGATCGAGCTGATGGAGCCGCCGTCGATGCACTCGCAACCGGTCGGCCGCGTCACCGAGGTGCTCGGCGAGATCGACGATCCCGGCATGGAGATCGAGATCGCGGTGCGCAAGTACGAGGTGCCGCACCTCTTCTCCGACGCCGCGCTCGCGCAGGCGGCGGCATTGCCGAGCGAAGTGAAGGCGGCCGACCGCAAGGGCCGCGTCGACCTGACCGACGTCCCGCTCGTCACCATCGACGGCGAGGACGCGCGCGACTTCGACGACGCGGTCTACTGCGAGCCAACGCGGATCGGCAAGTCGAAGATCGACAACGGCTGGCGTCTCGTCGTTGCGATCGCGGACGTCAGCCATTACGTCAAGCCGGGCGAGCCGATCGACCTCGATGCCTACGAGCGGGCGACTTCGGTCTACTTCCCGCGCCGCGTCATTCCGATGCTGCCCGAGAAGCTCTCGAACGGCCTGTGCTCGCTCAATCCCGCGGTCGACCGGCTGGCGATGGTCTGCGACATGCTCGTCGACGCGCACGGCGAGGTGCAGGCGTACCAGTTCTTCCCGGCCGTGATCCGCTCGGCGGCGCGCCTCACCTACACCGAGGTCGCGGCGATCCTCGCCAACACGCGCGGTCCCGAGGCGGCGCGCCGACCCGAGACCGTGCCGCATCTGCTCGACCTGCACGACGTCTACCGCGCGCTGCTGAAGGCGCGCATCAAGCGCGGCGCGATCGACTTCGAGACGACCGAGACGCAGATCGTCTGCGACGAGAACGGGCGGATCGAGAAGATCGTCCCGCGCACGCGCAACGAGGCGCACCGGCTGATCGAGGAGTCGATGCTCGCGGCCAACGTCTGCTCGGCCGACTTCATCGCCCGGGCCAAGCACCCGGCGCTCTACCGCGTCCACGAAGGCCCGACGCCCGAGAAGAAGACGCTGCTGCAGAACTACCTGAAGGCGCTCGGCCTGGGCCTGTCGATCAGCGACGACCCGAAGCCCGCCGAGTACCAGGCGATCGCCGCGGCGACCAAGGAGCGACCCGACGCCGCGCAGATCCACCAGATGCTGCTGCGCTCGATGCAGCAGGCGATCTACACGAGCAAGAACATCGGCCACTTCGGCCTCGCCTACGAGGCCTACACGCACTTCACGAGCCCGATCCGGCGCTACCCCGACCTGCTCGTGCACCGCGTCATCAAAGCGCTGCTCGAAAGCCGGCGCTACCCGATCGGCGCCCGGGTCGAAGGCGAGCCGGCGAAGAAGGCGCGCCTCGCCAAGGCGGCGAAGACCGCGAAACACGCGCGCCCCGACGCGGCGTCGCTGCCGGCGCTTGCGCCCGGCGGCGAGCTCGAGGCGTGGGAGATCGCCGGCGCGCACTGCAGCGCCAACGAGCGGCGCGCCGACGAGGCGTCACGCGATGTCGAGGCGTGGCTGAAGTGCCGCTACATGCGCGAGCACCTCGGCGAGGAGTTCGGCGGGGCGGTCAGCGCGGTGACGAGCTTCGGCCTGTTCGTCCAGCTCGACGGACTCTACGTCGAGGGTCTGGTCCACATCACCGAGCTCGGCGGCGAGTACTTCCGTTTCGACGAAGTGCGCCAGGAGCTGCGCGGCGAGCGCTCCGGCATCCGCTACGTCGTCGGCACGCGCGTTCGCGTCCAGGTCAGTCGCGTCGACCTCGACGGACGCAAGATCGACTTCCGCCTCGTTCGCGACGGCGAGGACGCAGCGACCGCGCTGCGCTCGCGGCGCGAGAAGGGGGCCGATCGCAACGACGCGATGACGAGCGAAATCGTGGCGCTGAAGGAAGCCGATCGGGCCGTCAAGGCGGCTGCCAAGGCGAAGGTCCGCGCCCGCTCGGGCGCGACGCTTCGGCCGGTGCGCGCCGGCAAGGCCGCGGTGCAGAAGGGCGCCGGCGCGCGCGGGACCTCGCGCCGCTGACGGCGCACACCAAGTCACAACATCACGAGGGAGAGCATGCCGATTCGATTCGATGGACGAGTGGCGATCGTGACCGGCGCGGGCGGAGGACTCGGTCGCCAGCACGCGCTCGCACTCGCGGCGCGCGGCGCCGCGGTGGTAGTCAACGATCTCGGTGGCATGGTCGACGGCAACGGCGGCGGGACGCCGAGCGCGGCGAACGCCGTCGCCGCGGAAATTCGCGCCGCCGGCGGCAAGGCGATCGCCGACGGCGCGTCGGTGACCGACCGGGACGCGGTGCAGGAGATGGTCGGGGCGGCGCTCCAAGAATGGGGCCGGGTCGACATCCTCGTCAACAACGCCGGCATCCTGCGCGACAGGAGCTTTGCCAAGATGGACCTCGCCGACTTCCGTCTCGTCGTCGATGTCCACCTCATGGGCGCCGTGACCTGCACGAAGGCGGTGTGGGAGGCGATGCGCACGCAGAACTACGGGCGGATCGTCATGACGACGTCGTCGACCGGCCTGTTCGGCAACTTCGGGCAGTCGAACTACGGCGCCGCCAAGATGGCGCTGGTCGGCCTCATGCAGACACTCTCGCTCGAGGGCGCGAAGCACGACATCCGCGTCAACTGTCTCGCGCCGACCGCGGCGACGCGGATGACCGAGAACATCATGCCGGAATCGGTTCTGCGCTTGTTCGAGGCCGGCGCGGTGACGCCGGGCCTGCTCGCGCTGGTCGCCGAAGACGCGCCGACGCGCGCGATCCTGTGCGCCGGCGCCGGCTCGTTCGAGCGCGCGTACGTCACTCTGACGCACGGCGTGCACATCGGCACGGGCGCCGATGCGGCGGAGCAGATCGTCGCGCACTTCGACGCGATCTCCGACCGCTCGGGCGAGACGGTTCCGCAAAGCGGCGCGGTGCAGGGAACGCTCGAGATCGAAAAGGCGATGCAGGCGCAGCGCTGAGTTCGGCGCGCGCGGCGCTCACTCGCCGCGCGCGCGGCGGTGCAGCACCTCGATCAGGTCGGCGGCGCGCATCGCTCCGGGGCGCTCCGGGTCGGCGGCGGCGCCGTGCTCGATCACGCCGCGCGTCGCGACCTCGAGCGCGGACGCACCGGTCGCCGCCCAGCGCCCGCCGATCCAGCCGGCGAGGACGTCGCCGGTGCCGGCGCTGGCGAGCGAAGCGTTGCCGGTCGCGCAGATGCGCGGCGGCCCGTCACGGTCGGTGACGACCGTTCCCGATCCCTTCAGGACGACCACCGCGCGGAACTGGGCCGCGAGCTCGCGCGCCGCGGCCGTCCGGTCGGCCTGCACCGCGCCGGCGGTGCTCGCGAGCAACCGCGCGGCCTCGAGCGGATGCGGCGTGAGGATGGTCGCAAGGGCGCGCCCTTGGCGAGCGACGGCGAGCGCGCGGAGACTTGGGTCGGCCGCGACCGCGTTCAGCGCGTCGGCATCGAGGACGAGCCGCGGCGCGAGCGAGAGGAGGCGCGCCAGTGGCGCGCGCACGGCGTCGCCGCCGCCGCAGCCGCAGACCACGGTCGTCGCCGCAACCACCGACGGCTCGCCGTCCGACCAGCCGGCGCGCAACATCAACTCGGGGCGCAGCGGATCGAGCGTGCCTCGCGCGCGGCCCCGCTCGGCCTCGGGCCCGCGCAGCTCGACGAACACGCGCCCAGCGCCGGCCGCATGCGCGGCGCGCGCGGCGAGCCAGGCGGCGCCTTCCATGCCGGGCGCGCCGCCGACGACCGCGACGTCGCCGAAGCTTCCTTTGTGCGACACCTGGCGGCGCGCCGCCTCGGCGCACGAAGGATCGCGCGTGCCGACGAGCCATGCGTCCGGCGCGGCAGCGTCGTCGGCGACGCCGATCGGTGCGCACCAGATCCGTCCGGCGTGGTCGCGCCCGCTGCCGGTGAAGAGCCCCGGTTTCGGTGCGATCAGCGTCAGCGTGTCGTCGGCGACGACGCACGCCGGCCCGAGCGGCTGGCCGCGCTCGGCGTCGAGGCCCGACGGCACGTCGACCGCGAGCACGCGCGCACCGCATGCCGCGAGCCGAGCGATGCGTGCGATCGCTGCCGCGAGCTCGCCTTCTGGCGCGCGCGCGCCGCCGATGCCGAGGAGCGCGTCGATCACGAGATCGGGCACGTCGTCATCGTCGCTCGTCGGCGCGCCGTTGCCTTGCCAGTCGCGTAGCTCGATTCCTGCAGCGGCGGCGCGCGCCAGTGCCCGCGCAGCGTCGGCGGGCGGCTGCGCCCGGGCGCCGACACGCAGCACCGTCGTGCGCTTGCCGAACGAATGCAGCCGCGTCGCCGCCTCGATGCCGTCGCCGCCGTTGTTGCCCGGTCCCGCGAAGACGACGATCCGCTCGGCGTGCGGCGCGAGCGCAAGCGCGAGCCGCGCGACCGCGTCGCCCGCTCGCGCCATCAGCGTGAACGGCGCGACGGCGCCAAGCGCCGCACGCTCGCGTGCACGCGTCGCCGCGACGCCGAGCAGCGCGATGCGCGCGACGCCTGGACCGACCCGTTCGATGTCGCTCATGGATGCAGCCTCTCGATGCCGAGCCCGTCGATCTCGATCGGAGTCTTCCGACCGACGACGGCGTCGGCGACGAGCCGCGCCGATCCGGCGGCGAGTGCCCAGCCGCTGCCGCCGTGGCCGACGTTGAGCCACACGCCTTGGGCGCCGCTCGGCCCGAGCACGGGCGGCCCGTCGGGCAGCATCGGCCGCGCGCCTTTCCAGCGTTGCGCGGCGCTGCGCCGCGTCACGCCCGGGAACCAGTCGTCGAGCACCTTGTCGAGGGTCGCTTGCGCGCGCGCGCTTTGGCGCGCGAGGTCGCCGCCGATCTCGGCGCTGCCGGCGACGCGCACGCGCTGGCCGAGGCGGCTGATCGCGACCTTGTAGCGCTCGTCCATCAGCGCCGCGCGCGGCTCGAGGTGCATGTGCGCGTCGTCGTTGCGCAGGGGCGCGGTCACCGAATAGCCATGGATGGCGAGCAGCGGGATGCCGATGCCGAGCGGGCGGAGCAACGCGCGCGATTCGACCGCGGCGCAGACGACGACCCCACCGAAGCTCGGCTCGCTCGTCTCGCCCGGCTCCGGCTGGGTGTCGGACCATCCGCTCGTCGCGGAGTCGCGTGCGCGCAGTGCCTCGTCGCGCGCATCGTGCGGCGCCTGCAGGACGCGCAGGGTCGGCTCGGCGCCTGCGCGGATCGTCTCGACGTGAGCGTTGAAGCGGAAGCGCGCGCCGGCGCGCTCGGCTTCCTTTCGGAGCAGGTGCGTGAACTCGCGGCAGTTGCCGACCTCGTCGTCCTTCGAATAAAGGCCGGCGTGCAGCGGCGTCTGCGGGTGAAGCCCCGGCTCGATCGCCCGGCAGCCTGCGGCGTCGAGGATCGTCGGCGCAGCGCCGAGCTCGGCGAGGGCGCGCACGCCCGCTTCGGCGAGCGCCATCTCGCGCGCGCTGCGCAGGAGGACGAGGAAGCCCTGGCCGCGCTCGAAGTCGAGCTGCAGGCGCTCGGTCAGCTGCAGCAGCCGCTCGCGGCTGAAGTGCGCGAGCCGGTGCATGCGCGCGCGGTTGGCGCGGTAGACGTTCGGCCGGCAGGCACGCCACCAGCGCCAGGCCCAGCCGAGCTCGGCACGATCGAGCATGCCGACGATGCGCACCGGCGCGTGCTCGCTGAAGAGATGGCGCAGCACCTTCGCGGGCATCCCCGGCGCCGCCCACGGCGAGACGTACCCGGGCGCAACCAGCCCGGCGTTGGCGAAGCTGCAGCCCGCCGCCACGGTTCCGGAGCGCTCGTAGACGGTGACCTCGTGGCCGTCGACCGCGAGCTCGTACGCCGTCGTCACGCCGATCACGCCGGCTCCGATGACGGCGACGCGCATGCGCTAGCCGCGCACCGCGGTCGTCGCGTCGCCGCCGAGCGCGGCCTCGATCGCGAGTCCCGCGTCGAGGACCGTATCGTCGCGCAGGGCCCCGCTCCAGACCGTGAGCCCCGTCGGAAGCTCGTCGACGCCGTGGCAAGGAATGCTCAGAGCGCAGCCGTCGAGCAGGTTGACGATGCTCGGGTTGCGCAGCAGCAGCGCATTGGTGGCGAAGAACGCCGCGTCGTCGCCGCGCAGAGGAGCGATCGGCGCGGCGACGATCGGCACGGTCGGCGAGAGCAGCGCGTCGATGCCCTGCAGCGCGCTTGCCATGCGCGCGATCCAGTCGCGCCGCGCGGCGAGCAGGTCGATGTAGTCGGCGGCGCTCATCTTGTCGCCGCGCCGGATCCGGAGCGCGACCCGCGGGTCGTACTCGGATTCGCGCTCGGCAAGCCAGCGGCGGTGAAACGCCCAGGCTTCCGGCGGTGCGAAGCCGCCGGTCGCGTTGATCGCGGCCACTTCGCCGAGCGGCGCCAGCGCGATCGTCTCGATCCGCGCGCCGGCTGCCGAGAGCGTCGACAGGGCGCGATCGAACGCGCGCGCGACCGTCGCGTCGAGGCCGTCGAGCACGACGGTGGTCGGGACGGCGAAACGCCGCACCGCCAGCGGCCGGCGCTCGAGCCGCACCGCGCGCGCGGCGAGCACCTCGTGGACGACCACGGCGTCGCGTACCGAGCGGGTCAGCGCCGCAACCGTATCGAGGGTGGTCGACAGCGGCACCGCGCCTTCGGTCGGCACCAGGCGCGCCGTGCCCTTGAAGCCGACGACGCCCTGGAGCGCCGCCGGGATGCGGATCGAGCCGCCGGTGTCCGAGCCGAGCGCGACCCAGGCGGCGCCGGTCGCGACCGACGCCGCGCCGCCCGAGGTCGAGCCGCCGGAAATGCGCGGCGTCGGATCGAGCGCGAGCGTCGCCGGGTTGGCGAGCACGGGGAAGTGCGGATTCAGGCCCACCCCCGAGAACGCGAATTCCGACATGTGGGTGCGGCCGACGAAGGCCGCGCCGGCGGCGCGCAATCGAGCGACCGCCGGGGCGTCGGCCCGCGCCGGAGGCGCCTCGCGCAGGATCGTCGAGCCGGCTGCGGTCACCTCGCCGGCGACGTCGAAGAGATCCTTCAGCGAGACCGCGAGACCGGCGAGCGGGCCGGGGTCGCGTCCGGCGGCGACCGCCTGGTCTGCGGCCGCAGCAGCAGTACGCGCGACCTCAGGGCTCGTCGCGACGAAGGCCGGCTTGGCGGCTGTGGTCGCCGCCGCCGCGAGCGCGCGCTCGACGAGCCCGGCGGCTGGGCTCGCGCGCGAAAGGATCCGGCGGCGCGCTTCGGTGAGGTCGTCGGCCATCGCGATGCTACAATCCAGCGCTTTGCCTCGAGCGGACGAGCAGCCCGGGCCGATCGGTCTTCATCGCGGAGACCAGGGCCCTGGCAGTGGAAGCCGCTCATCCGCGAACCGGCTCTCTCAAGGTGTCGCGGCGTCGATCGAATGAACGGTCGTGCGCAGCGATTCGAGCCGGATTCTAGAACCAACCTTTGGAAGCACGATGACGATCACGATGCGTGAAATGCTGGAAGCCGGCGTCCATTTCGGACACCAGACCCGCTTCTGGAACCCCAAGATGGCCCCGTACATCTACGGCCATCGCAACAAGATCCACATCATCAACCTCGAGAAGACGCAGCCGCTCTTCGAAGAGGCGATGAAGTTCGTCCGCCAGCTGGCCGCGCGCCGCGGCACGATCCTGATGATCGGAACCAAGCGCCAGGCGCGCGAGGTGATCGCGCAGGAAGCCAAGCGCTGCGGCATGCCCTTCGTCGACCAGCGCTGGCTCGGCGGCATGCTGACCAACTTCAAGACGGTCAAGGGCTCGCTCAAGCGCCTGAAGGACATGAAGGCGCAGATCGAGGCCGGCACCGAGATCCGGATCAAGAAGGAAGCGCTGATGTTCCAGCGCGAGCTCGCCAAGCTCGAGAAGGACATCGGCGGCATCCAGGACATGAACGCGCTGCCCGACGCGATGTTCGTGATCGACGTCGGCTTCCACAAGATCGCGGTGGCTGAAGCGAAAAAGCTCGGCATCCCGATCGTCGCGGTGGTCGACTCGAACCACTCGCCGATCGGCATCGACTACGTGATCCCGGGTAACGACGACTCGTCGAAGGCGGTCGCGCTCTACGCGAAGGCGGTCGCCGACGCCGTGCTCGAAGGCAGGGCCAACGCCGCGAACGAGGTGGTGCAGGGCGGCGCGCAAGGTGACGAGTTCGTCGAAGTCGACGAAGCTGCGGTCTGATCGGCGCCCCGGCTCGCCGCCCGGCGAGCGGACCGAGGGGCTGATTCAGCCCCTTTTTCACAACTGACAGGAGCCGGCGCGCCGCCTCGCGCGCGCCCGCCAAGGAGCAAGACGATGGCGGCAATCACCGCAAGCATGGTCGGCGCGCTGCGCGCCAAGACCGATGCGCCCATGATGGAGTGCAAGAAGGCGCTCGCCGAAGCCGACGGCGACATGGAGCGCGCCGAGGAGCTGCTGCGCGTCAAGCTCGGCAGCAAGGCCGGCAAGGCGGCGGCGCGGATCGCCGCTGAAGGCGTGGTCGCGGCGACCGTCGAAGGCACGACCGGCGCGATCGTCGAGGTCAACTGCGAGACCGATTTCGTCACCAAGAACGACGCCTTCCTCGCCTTCGCGCGTTCGCTCGCCGGGCTCGTCGCCGAACGCGCTCCGGCCGATGTCGCGGCGCTCGCGGCGCTGCCGCTCAGCCAGGACGGCTTCGGCCCGACGGTCGAGGACGTGCGCAAGGGCCTGATCGGCAAGATCGGCGAGAACATGACGATTCGCCGCTTCCAGCGTTATGCCGACGGCGGCAGGATCGCCAGCTACCTGCACGGCACGCGCATCGGCGTGCTCGTCGAGTACGAAGGCGACGACGCGGCGGCCAAGGACGTGGCGATGCACGTCGCGGCGATGAAGCCGGTCGCGCTTGCCTCCGGCGATGTGCCCAAGGCGCTGATCGAGACCGAGCGCCGCGTCGCGACCCAGAAGGCGGCCGAGGACGCCGAGAAGGCGAAGGCCGAGGGCAAGCCCGTGCAGTCGGCCGAGATCGTCGCCAAGCGCGTCGAGGGCTCGGTGGCCAAGTACCTCAAGGAAGTGAGCCTCGAGAACCAGGCCTTCGTCAAGGACGCGACCGGCAAGCAGACCGTCGCGGCGATGCTCAAGGAGAAGGGGACGCGGATCAAGGCGTTCACGCTCTACGTCGTCGGCGAGGGGATCGAGAAGAAGACCGGCGACTTCGCGGCCGAGGTCGCGGCGCAGGTCGCGGCGGCCAAGGGCGGCTGAGCGGAGGGCTTCACAGGCGCCGGCTAGACTTCGACCCGGCCCGAAGATCACCAAGAGGAGTCGACCGAATGGCCGCGTACAAGCGCATCCTGCTCAAGCTTTCCGGTGAAGCCTTGATGGGGGACGACGCGTACGGCATCAATCGCGCGACCATCGTTCGTATCGTCCGCGAAGTGCAGGAGGTGACCTTGCTCGGCTGCGAGGTCGCGGTGGTGATCGGCGGCGGCAACATCTTCCGCGGTGTCGCCGGCGGGTCGGTCGGCATGGACCGCGCGACCGCCGACTACATGGGAATGCTCGCCACGGTGATGAACGCGCTCGCGCTGGCCGACACGATGCGCCAGGAGGGCATCACCGCGCGCGTGATGTCGGCGATCGCGATCGAGCAGGTCGTCGAGCCCTACGTGCGGCCGAAGGCGCTGCAGTACCTCGAGGAAGGCAAGGTCGTGATCTTCGCCGCGGGCACCGGCAATCCGTTCTTCACCACCGACACCGCGGCGGCGCTGCGCGGCGCCGAGATCGGCGCCCAGGTCGTCCTCAAGGCGACCAAGGTCGACGGCGTCTACAGCGCCGATCCGAACAAGGACCGCAGCGCGACGCGCTACGCGCGGATCAGCTTCGATGAAGCCATCATCAAGAACCTGCAGGTGCTCGACGCGACCGCGTTCGCGCTCTGCCGCGACCAGAAGCTGCCGATCCGCGTCTTCAGCATCTTCAAGCCCGGCGCGCTCAAGCGCGTCGTGCAAGGCGAGGACGAGGGAACGCTCGTCCACGTTTGACGGGCCAGGACATCGAGGACTCTTCCGATGACGATTGCAGACATCAAGAAGACGGCCGAGCAGAAGATGGGCCGTTCGATCGAGGCGTTCAAGAGCGACCTGCAGAAGATCCGCACCGGCCGCGCCCACACCGGGCTGCTCGACCAGGTGCACGTCGATTACTACGGCTCGTCGCTGCCGATCAGCCAGGTGGCCAACGTCACGCTCCTCGACGCGCGCACGATCAGCGTCCAGCCCTGGGAGAAGGGAATGGGCGCGAAGATCGAGAAGGCGATTCGCGAGTCGGACCTCGGCCTCAACCCTGCGGCCCAGGGCGACCTGCTGCGCGTGCCGATGCCCGCGTTGACCGAGGAGCGCAGGAAGGAGCTCACCAAGGTCGTCCGCCACGCTGCCGAGGAGGCGAAGATCGCCGTGCGCAACCTTCGCCGCGACGCCAACGAGCACGCCAAGAAGCTGCTCAAGGACAAGGTCATCTCGGAGGACGAGGAGCGGCGCTCGCTCGATGAGCTGCAGAAGCTCACCGATCGCATGGTCGCCGAGGTCGACCGGCTCACCTCGGCGAAGGAAGCCGAGATCATGGCGGTCTGATGGGCGATCGCCCGCAACCGGAGGCGGCGGCGGTGCCGCGCCATGTCGCGATCGTCATGGACGGCAACGGCCGCTGGGCCAAGAAGCGCCACATGCCGCGCTTTTTCGGCCACAAGCAGGGCGTCGACGCGCTCGTGCGGACGGTCCACGCATGCGCCGAGCGCGGCATCGAGTACCTCACGGTGTTCGCGTTCTCGTCGGAGAACTGGAAGCGGCCGAGCGAGGAGGTCTCGAGCCTCATGGGGCTGGTTCTCGTCGCGGTCTCGAAGTACCTCGCCAAGCTCTCCGGCGACGGCGTGCGCGTGCGCATCATCGGCGACCGCACGCAGGTCTCCGACAAGCTGCGCCAGGCATGGCAGCACGCCGAGGACAGCACGTGCCAGAACACCAAGATCCAGCTCTCGGTCGCGTTCAACTACGGCGGGCGCTGGGACATCGTCCAGGCCTGCCAGCGAGCGATGCTCGCCGGCGTGCCGCCGCACGAGCTCGACGAGGCGACGCTCAACCGCTACATGGCGCTCAGCTACGCACCCGATCCGGATCTCTTCATCCGCACCGGCGGCGAGCTGCGCATCAGCAACTTCCTGCTCTGGCAGGCCGCTTACTCCGAGCTCGTGTTCACCGAGTGCCTGTGGCCCGAGTTCGGCACCGAAGAGCTCGATTCGGCGCTCGCCCAGTACGCGCGCCGCGAGCGGCGCTTCGGCGCCGTGCCCGATGCCGCCGAGCTGGTCGCGAGCGGACAGTAGGCGAGCGATGCTCAAGCAGCGGATCATCACCGCGTTCGTGTTGCTGGCCCTCCTCCTCCCGGCTCTCATCGTCAAGACGGTCTGGCCGTTCGCGGCGCTCACGCTGGTCGCGATCTCGCTCGCCGGCTGGGAGTGGTCGCGCCTGAACGACGCCGGACCGCTCGCCGTTGCGCTCGGCCTCGTGCTCGGCGCCGCGTGCGGGCTCGCGCTCTACGCCGGCTGGACGACGACTGCGCCGCGCATCGCGTGGTGGAGCGCGCTCGCTGCGTGGGTGCTCGGCGGCGTCTGGGTGCTGCGCGGCGGCGTCGCCGGCTGGCCGCGCGTGCCGCGACCGCTGCGCTGGGCGATCGGCCTCATTGCACTCTGGACCGCCTGGCTCGCGCTCGTCAACGCGAAGGCGATCGGTCTCAACTTCATCCTCTCGGCATTCGTTCTCGTCTGGGCCGCCGACATATTCGCTTATTTCGGTGGGCGCGCGTTCGGCCGGCGCAAGCTCGCCCCGGCGATCAGTCCCGGCAAGAGCTGGGAGGGCGTGTGGAGCGGGGTGGTCGGCGCGCTGCTCGTCGCCGCGGCGTGGCTCGCGATCGATGCCATCGCCAAGCGCGGCGACGAGAGCTTCTATTCCATCGTCGCCAACCGCTTCGGCTATCTCGGGGTCGTGCTGATCGTCGTCTTTCTGGTCGCGATGAGCGTCGTCGGCGATCTGTTCGAGTCGCTCGTCAAGCGCAGCGCCGGCGCCAAGGACAGCAGCACGCTGCTGCCCGGCCACGGCGGCATCCTCGACCGCATCGACGGCCTGCTGCCGGTCTTTCCGATCGCGCTCGCGCTGGTGATGCTGTGACGACGACCGATCGCAAGCCCTCGGCGCGCGTGCAGCGCGTCTGCGTGCTCGGCGCGACCGGCTCGGTCGGGAAGGCGACGCTCGACGTCATCGCCGCGCATCCGGACCACTTCGAGGTCTTCGCGCTGACCGCGAACAGCCGTCTCGATGACCTGTTCGCGCAGTGCGTCCGGTTCCGGCCGCGCCTGGCCGCCGTCGCAAGCGCGGCCGACGCCCGCGCGCTCGCCGATCGCCTGCGTAGCGCCGGCGTCGCGACCGAGGTGACGAGCGGCGCCGGCGCGCTCTGCGAGCTCGCCGCGCGCCCCGAGGCCGACACGGTGATGGCGGCGATCGTCGGTGCCGCCGGCCTCGCGCCTTTCCTCGCCGCCGCGGCTGCCGGGACGCGGCTGCTCCTCGCCAACATGGATGCGCTCGTCGTCGGCGGCGCGCTCTTCATGCGCACCGTCGCGCGCGGCGGTGCGACGCTGCTGCCGATCGACAGCGAGCACTCTGCCATCCACCAGTGCCTGCCCGACGACCGCTCGACCTGGAATGCGCGCATCGCGCGCATCGTGCTGACTGCATCGGGGGGGCCCTTCCGCGGCCGCGACCCGGCGACCCTTTCGCACGTCACTCCCGACCAGGCGTGCGCCCATCCCAACTGGGTGATGGGACGCAAGATCTCGGTCGACTCGGCGACGATGATGAACAAGGCGCTCGAGGTGATCGAGGCGCACTTCCTGTTCGACCTCGCGCCCGAGCGGATCGAGGTCGTCATCCATCCGCAGAGCATCGTCCACTCGATGGTCGTCTGCCGCGACCAGTCGGTGCTCGCGCAGCTCGGCACCCCCGACATGCGGGTGCCGATCGCCTACGGCCTCGCCTACCCCGAGCGGATCGCTTCGGGCGCCGACGCGCTCGACTGGCGCTCGCTCGCGGCGCTCACCTTCGAGCCCGCCGACCCGCGCCTGTACCCCGGCCTCGGCCTCGCCTGGGACGCGCTGCGCGCGCCGCCGGGGTCGACCGCGGTGCTCAACGCGGCCAACGAGGTGGCGGTGGCCGGATTTCTCGCCGGAACTGTTTTGTTCGATCGGATTCACACGATCAACTGCCGCACCGTCGAGGCCGTGGTCCCGCCCGCCGGGGCGGCCGACTCGGTCGAGTCGCTGCTGGCGCTCGACAGCGAAGCGCGCCATCGCGCTGCCGAGTTCCTGAAAGGATCCGCCCGATGAGCATCCACCAGACGAGCCGTTCGCGCGCGCCGCGCCGCGCCGGCCGAGCGACGCGCCGCTGATGGTCACCGTCCTCGCCTTCCTGCTGACGCTCGGCGTCCTCATCGTCGTCCACGAGTACGGTCACTATCGCGTCGCGGTCGCCTGCGGCGTGCGCGTGCTGCGCTTCTCGATCGGCTTCGGCCGCGTTCTCTGGCGCCGCCAGCCGACTCCCGAGAGCACCGAGTTCGTCGTCTGCGCGCTTCCGTTCGGCGGCTACGTGCGCATGCTCGACGAGCGCGAGGGCGAGGTGCGCCCGGACGAGCTCGGCCGCGCGTTCAACCGCAAGTCGCTCTGGCGGCGCGCGGCGATCGTCGCCGCCGGCCCGCTCGCCAACCTCGTGCTGGCCGTGGCGCTCTACGCGGTGGCGCACTGGATCGGCGTCGACGAGCCGAAGGCGCTGCTCGGGCCGCCCGCGGCGGCGAGCATCGCCGAGCGCGCCGGCATGCACGCCGGCGACTGGGCGCGCGCCTGGTCGCAGGAAGGCTCCGAGTGGCAGGACGTGCGCTCGCTCACCGACCTGCGCTGGCAGGTGACGCAGGCGCTGCTGCACGAAGAGGACATCGACCTTCTCGTGAGCGGCCATGACGGTCGCGGCCAGCGGCGCGTCCACCTCGCGCTCGCATCGCTCGGCGCGGCCGATGTCGATGCCAAGACGATGCAGAGGATCGGCCTCGGCAACCCGTGGAGCGAGCCGGTGCTCGGCGAGGTCAAGGCAGGCGGCGCGGGTGCGGCGTCGGGGCTGAAGGCGGGTGACCGCATCCTCGCGATCGACGGCGTCGCGATCGACGACGCGAGCCAGGCGCGCGAGGCGATCCGCGCGAGCGGCAGGACCGGCGCGCCGGTGCCGATGCGCTGGCGCATCGAGCGCAACGGCACGCGCATGGAGATCATCGTCACGCCCGCGGTCGTCCTCGACGATGGGAGCAGGGTCGGGCGCCTCGAGGTGTTCCCGGGCCAGGCACCGGAGATGACCTTGGTCCGCTACGGCTTCGTCGACGGGCTGACCAGCGCGGTGACGCAGACCTGGCAGATGTCGGTCCTGACCGTGAAGATGCTCGGCAAGATGATCATCGGCCAGGCATCGCTCAAGAACCTGAGCGGGCCCGTGACGATCGCCGACTACGCGGGCCAGTCGGTGCGCCTCGGCCTTGCCTACTACCTCGGCTTTCTCGCCGTCGTGAGCGTGAGTCTCGGCGTGCTCAACCTGCTACCGCTGCCGGTCCTCGACGGCGGACACCTGATGTATTATCTTTTCGAGGCTGTGACGGGACGTCAGGTCTCGGAGTTGTGGCTGGACAGGCTGCAGCGCGGCGGGGTTGCCATCATGCTCATGATGATGTCCCTGGCGCTCTACAACGACATGGCCCGCCTGCTGGGTCTCTGAAGACCCGGATGACCGAAGGCATGCCCCACGAAGTTCCCCGCGCTCCGCTGCGCACGCGCTTTCGTCTCGCTCCCCTCTCCGCCGCTCTAGCCCTCGCACTGCACCTCGGTGCCGTGCTCGCGGTCGAGCCGTTCGTGATCAAGGACATCCGTGTCGAGGGCCTGCAGCGCTCGGACGCGGGCACCGTCTTCGCGGCGCTGCCGTTTCGGATCGGCGACACCTATACCGACGAGAAGGGCTCGGCCGCGCTGCGCGCGCTGTTCGCCACCGGACTCTTCAAGGACGTCCGCATCGACATCGACAAGGGCGTCGCCGTGGTCATCGTCGAGGAGCGGCCGGTCATCGCCAACATCGACTTCGTCGGCCTGCACGAGTTCGAGAAGGATGCGCTCGTCAAGTCGCTGAAGGACTTCGGCATCGGCGAGGGCCTGCCGTTCGACAAGGCGCTCGCCGACCGTGCCGAGCAGGAGCTGAAGCGCCAGTACCTGACGAAGAGCCTGTACGGCGCCGAGGTCGTGACGACGGTGACGCCGCAGGAACGCAACCGCGTCAACGTGACCTTCACGATCAACGAGGGCGCCCCGGCCAAGATCCGCGAGATCCGCATCCTCGGCAACAAGGCGTTCTCGGAGGGGGCGCTGAAGGGAACGTTCGAGCTCAATGACGGCGGCTGGCTCAACTTCTACCTGAAGGGCGACCGCTACTCGCGCGCCAAGCTCAATGCCGACCTCGAGACGTTGCGCGCCTACTACCAGAATCGCGGCTACCTCGAGATGGAGGTCGAGTCGACGCAGGTGACGATCTCGCCCGACAAGCAGGAGATCAGGATCACGATCAACGTCAAGGAAGGCCAGCCGTATATCGTCACGGGCGTCAAGCTCGAGGGCGACTATCTCGGCAAGGAAGCCGATTTCCTGACGCTGGTCGCGATCAAGCCGGGCGATGCGTACCGCGCCGAAGCGGTCGCGGCGACGACGCGCGCCTTCGTCGACCGTTTCGGCACGTTCGGCTACGCCTTCGCGAAGGTC
>DASXXO010000143.1:0-4440 GCA_036503045.1 Caldimonas sp.
CGAGAACATCTACGGCGCGCCGGGGATCGTCGTCGCCGAGTGCTTCGCGGTCTTCCCGCACGCGCTGATGATCCTGCTGAGCGCGCTCGCGCTCGCCGACGCGCGCCTCTACGAGGCCGCCGACGCGCTCGGCACGTCGACGCGGCGCAAGTTCATGACGATCACCCTGCCGGGCGCGAAATACGGCCTGATCTCGGCGGCGCTCGTCTCGTTCACGCTCGTCATGACCGACTTCGGCATTCCGAAAGTGATCGGCGGCAACTTCAACATGCTGGCGACCGACGTCTTCAAGCTCGTCATCGGCCAGCAGGACTTCCAGCGCGGCGCGGTCGTCGGCCTCTTGCTGCTCGTGCCGGCGGTGCTCACCTTCGGCATCGACTGGCTCGTGCAGAGGAAGCACACGGCGATGCTGACCGCGCGCGCCGTGCCGCTGAAGCCGCGGCCCTCGCGCGGCTTCGACGCGCTGATGCTTGGCTACGTCGCGCTCGTCAGCGCACTCATGCTGGCGATGATCGGCATGGCGATCTTCGCCTCGTTCGCGACCTACTGGCCGTACAACCTGACGCCGAGCTGGAAGCACTACGTGATGGGCTTCGTCGACGCCGAGGTCGGCGATGCGTTCCTGAACAGCTTGAAGCTCGCCGCCGGCACCGCGTTCTTCGGCACCATCGTCGTCTTCGTCGGCGCCTACCTGCTCGAGAAGACGCGCGGCGCCGATGCGCTCCGCCCGCTCGTGCGCCTGCTCGCGATGCTGCCGATGGCGGTGCCGGGGCTCGTCCTCGGCCTCGGCTACATCTTCTTCTTCAACGCGCCGGACAACCCGCTGCACGGCCTGTACCAGACCCTGACGCTCCTCGTCGTCTGCACGATCGTCCACTTCTACACCACGGGCCACCTCACCGCGGTGACCGCGCTGAAGTCGCTCGACGCCGAGTTCGAGTCGGTGAGCGCGTCGCTCAAGGTGCCGTTTTTCACCACCTTCTGGCGCGTCACGCTGCCGATCTGCACGCCGACCTTGATCGACATCGCGCGCTACTTCTTCATCAACGCGATGACGACGATCTCGGCGGTCGTCTTCCTCTATTCGCCCGAGACCAAGGTCGCCGCGATCGCGATCCTCAACCTCGACGAGGCCGGCGAGGCCGGCGCCGCCGCCGCATGCGCGGTGCTGATCACTGCCGGCTCGACGGTCGTGACGCTGCTCTTCATCGCCCTCGGCGCCTGGGTCGACCGGCGGACGCAGGCGTGGCGGCGGACGGGCGGCCGCTAGGCCGCGGCGAGACATTCAGCAAAGACGACGGAGACGAACCGATGGCGCGCGACGCGATCCTCCTCACCCCCGGCCCGCTGACGACGACCGAGCGCACCAAGCGCGCGATGCTGCGCGACTGGGGCTCGTGGGATTCCTCCTTCAACGCCGTGACCGCCGAGATCCGCAGGCAATTGCTGGCGATCATCCACGGCGACGGCACGCACGTCGTCGTCCCGCTGCAGGGCAGCGGCACGTTCGCGGTCGAGGCCGCCGTCGCGAGCGTGGTGCCGCGCGACGGCCACGTGCTCGTGCTCGACAACGGCGCGTATTGCAAGCGACTCGGCCGCCTCTCGACCCTGATGGGACGCAGGACGACGATCCTCGCGCGCCAGGAAGACGCGCCGGTCTTGCCCGCCGAGCTCGAGGCAACGCTCGGCGACGACGCGAGCATCACCCACGTCGGCCTGATCCACTGCGAGACCGGCACCGGCGTGCTCAATCCGCTCGGCGAGATCGCTGCCGTCTGCGCGCGCCACGGCAAGGGCCTGATCGTCGACGCGATGAGCTCGTTCGCGGCGCTGCCGATCGACGCGCGCGCGGTCCGCTTCGACGCGCTCGTCGCGGCCAGCGGCAAGTGCCTCGAAGGCGTCCCCGGGATGGGATTCGTCTTCCTGCGCAACGACGTCGTCGGCCGTGCCGCGGGCAACTCGCATTCGCTCGCGATGGACCTGCACGACCAGCACGTCTACATGGAAAAGACCGGGCAGTGGCGCTTCACGCCGCCGACCCACGTCGTCGCCGCGCTCGCTGAGGCGATCCGCCAGTTCGTCGAGGAGGGCGGCCAGCCGGCGCGGCTCGCGCGCTACACCGCCAACTGCGAGGCGCTCATCGGCGGCATGGACGCACTCGGCTTCGTCCCCTTCCTCGACGCCGCCGTCCAGGCGCCGATCATCGTCACCTTCCACGCGCCGGCCGATCCGCGCTACGAGTTCAAGGCGTTCTACGAGGCGGTCAAGGGGCGCGGCTTCATCCTCTATCCCGGCAAGCTCACCCAGCTCGAGACTTTTCGCGTCGGCTGCATCGGCGCGATCGGGCCGAAGGAGATGAAGGAGGCGGTGGCGGCGGTCGCCGGCGCGCTGAAGGAGCTGGGCATCGCCAGCGGCGCGCCGGCCGCCGCGCTCGGCGAAGCCCGCAGAATGGCGTCATGACCACACCCACCCCGGAGCATCCCGCGCTCACCGCCGTTCGCAAGAGCGGCAGCGCCAAGGTCAAGGTCGCGGTGAGCGACATCGACGGCGTCCTGCGCGGCAAGTACCTGCACGTCGACAAGTTCCTCGGCGCCGCCGAGCCCGCGCCCGCCGGCGGCTTCGGCTTTTGCGACGTCGTCTTCGGCTGGGACGTCGCCGACCAGACCTACGACAACACGACGCTCACCGGCTGGCAGCACGGCTTCCCCGATGCGCTCGCGCGCCTCGACCTGGCGACGCAGCGCACGGTGCCGTGGGACGGCCACGTGCCGTTCTTCCTCGGCGAGTTCGTCAAGCCCGACCACACGCCGTCGCCGATCTGCCCGCGCCAGACGTTGAAGCGCGTCCTCGCGCGCGCCGAGAAGATGGGCTTCGTCGCGATGTGCGGGATGGAGTTCGAGTGGTTCAACTTCCTCGAGACGCCGCAGTCGTGGGCCGCCAAGTGCGGCGTCAATCCGGAGCCGATCACGCCCGGCATGTTCGGCTACTCGCTCCTGCGCATGAACCGCAACCGCGAGTTCATGAACGCGCTGATGGACGAGATGCTCGCCTTCGGCGTGCCGATCGAGGGACTGCACACCGAGACCGGGCCGGGCGTCTACGAGGTGGCGATCGCGTTCGGCGAGGCGCTCGAGCAGGCCGACCGCGCGATCCTGTTCAAGACGGGCGCCAAGGAGATCGGCGCGCGCTTCGGGATCATGCCGAGCTTCATGGCCAAGTGGAACCCGAAGTACCCGGGCTGCAGCGGCCACATCCACCAGAGCCTGAAGGAAGGCAAGGGCAGCAAGACCAACCTGTTCTACGACGCCAGCTCGCCGCGCCGGATGAGCGCACTCTTCGAGAGCTACGTCGCCGGCCAGGTCGCGTGCCTGATGGAGTTCGCGCCGATGTTCTGGCCGACGATCAACAGCTACAAGCGGCTGGTCGACGGCTTCTGGGCACCGGTCAAGCCGACCTGGGGGATGGACAACCGCACGGCGAGCTTTCGCGTCATCGCCGGAAGCCCCAAGGCGACCCGGCTGGAGACGCGCTGCCCGGGGTCCGACGTCAATCCGTACATCGCGATGGCGGCCGTCATCGCCGCCGGCCTGCACGGCGTCGAGAAGGGGCTCAAGCTCGGCGCGCCGATCACCGGGACCAACGTCGGCGGCGAGGACGTGCCGCGCGCGCCGCGCACCTTGATCGAGACCACGCGCATCTTCAAGGCGTCCGAGATCGCCCGCGACTGGTTGGGCGACGACTTCGTCGAGCACTTCGCGGCGACGCGCGACTGGGAATGGCGCCAGTGGCTCGACGGCGTCACCGACTGGGAACTGAAGCGCTACTTCGAGATCATCTGAGGTCTGCACGAGGATCGGACACCATGGGATGCTTGAACAAACCGGGCGGCGGGCTCTACCCGAGGTTGCGCATCGGCGCGGTATTGCTCGCGGCGGGTGAAGGCAGGCGCATGAGCGGCATCGCCAAGGCGCTGATCCGCCTGCAGGGCGTGCCCCTGATCCGCCGCCATCTCGTCGCCTTGAGCGGCGCCGGCGTCGACGAGGTCGTGGTCGTCACCGGCCACGCCCAGGGTGCCGTCGAGGCGCAGGTGCAGGGCTTTCCGGTGACCCTCGCCCACAACGCTGCGTATGCGCAAGGGCAGGAGGGCTCGGTCCGGGTCGGTCTCGCGGCGCTGAACGGCCCGTTCGACGCGGTCTTCATCGTCCTTGCCGACCAGCCGATGATCGGCGCCGGCGACCTGACCGAGCTGATCGGTGCGTTCAAGAAGCGGCCGGCGGGCCACGTCGTCGTGCCGGTCGTCGACGGCAGGCGCGGCAACCCGATCCTGCTCGACGACGTGGCGCACGCGCAGATCCTCGCCAGCGCCACGAACCTGGCTTGTCGCCACCTGATCGAGCGCCAGCCCGAGCTCGTCCACGTCCACGACACCGCGAACACCCG
>DASXXO010000144.1:0-10672 GCA_036503045.1 Caldimonas sp.
CTCTGGACCGTGGGTTCAGGCCCGATCGCCGTCGATCGCTCGGGTGCTGCGCCGTGCGCGCGGTCTTGTTAGCCTTCGCCGCCCTCGCCGCAAACCCGACACCATGGACCAGCCTCCGGACGAACCTGCCCTGCCCCCGCCCAAGCCGCCGGCGCTGCCCGCGCCGCAGTCGATGCGCGGACCGCGGCGCTGGTTCGGCTCGCTCCTCGCGCTCCTCGCGCTGGTCGCGCTCGCCGCGCTGGCGTGGTATCTGACACACCGGCCGCCCGAGGCGCCGGCCGGCGCCAGCGCGTTCGCCGCGTCCGGGCCACGCGGCGCAGCGTCCGGCGCGCAGGACGCCCCGGGCGGCGGCCGCGGCGCCCCGCCGAGTACGGTCGGCGTCGCGACCGCGACGCGCGCAGACCTGCCGGTCGTCCTCGACGCGCTCGGCACCGTCACGCCGGTCGTCACGGTGACCGTGCGGCCGCAGGTCACGGGGCAGATCACGCAGGTACTGTTCAACGAAGGACAGATCGTCAAGAAGGGGCAACTGCTCGTGACGATCGATCCGCGCCCGTTCGAGGTCGCGCTGCAGCAGGCGATCGGCGCGCGCCTGCGCGACGAGGCGCAGCTCGAGAACGCGAAGGTCCAGCTGCAGCGCTACCAGACACTGCTCAGCCAGGATTCGATCGCCCGCCAGGACGTCGATACGCAGGCGGCGACGGTCAAGCAGCTCGAGGGAACGCTCGTCATGGACCGCGCGAACGAGGCCACGGCGCGGCTCAACCTCGGCTACAGCAGGATCGTCGCGCCGAGCGCCGGCCGGGTCGGCCTGCGCCCGATCGACGTCGGCAACTACATCGCCGCGGGCGACGCGAACGGCGTCGCCGTGATCACTCAGCTCACGCCGATCGACGTCGCGTTCGCGGTGCCGCAGGACCGGGTTCCCGAGGTGCAGACGAGCGTCGCCGCTGGCTTGAAGCTCGCCGTCGCCGCGTTCGACCGGACGCGCACGAAGAAGCTCGACGACGGCGTCTTCTCGACGCTCGACAACCTGGTCGATGTGCAGACCGGCACGGTCAAGGCCAAGGCGCGCTTCGCCAACGCGGGCAACACGCTGTTCCCCAACCAGTTCGTCAATGTGCGTCTCCTGCTGCGCTCGGTCGAAGGCGCGGTCGTCGTGCCGGTGACCGCGATGCGCCAGGGGCCGAACGGAGACTTCGTCTACGTGCTCAACAACGATCGCACGGTCAGCGTGCGCGCGGTCGAGCGCGGCGTCGCGACCAACGACGTGATCGCGGTGACCAAGGGCCTCGCCGTGGGCGAGCGCGTCGTCACCGAAGGCGGCGATCGGCTGCGCGACGGCGCGCGCGTCCAGCTCGCGAGCGAGCGACCGGCATCGGGGGCCTCCGGCGGCAGGCGCGGCGCGTCGGGTGCCGCGGCCGGCGCGAGCGGTGCCGATGGCGCCGGGCAGCGGCGCCGCCAGCGGCCACCCGCCGACGGAGGCTGAGCCGCCCGACGATGAGCCCATCGCGTCCGTTCATCCTGCGCCCGGTGGCGACATCGCTGCTGATGCTGGCGATCGTCCTCGCCGGGCTGGTCGGCTTCAGGTTCCTGCCGCTCTCGGCGCTCCCGCAGGTCGACTATCCGACGATCCAAGTGCAGACGCTGTACCCCGGAGGGAGCCCGGAGGTCATGGCCAACACCGTGACCGCGCCGCTGGAGCGCCAGTTCGGCCAGATGGCCGGTCTCGATCGGATGAGCTCGACCAGCGCCGCGGGCGCGTCGATCGTCACGCTGCAGTTCTCGCTCGGCCAGACGCTCGACGTCGCCGAGCAGGAAGTGCAGGCGGCGATCAACGCCGGCAGCTCGCTCCTGCCCGCCGATCTTCCGGCGCCGCCGGTCTACGCCAAGGTCAATCCGGCCGACGCTCCGGTGCTCACGCTGGCGATCTCTTCCGACACGGTGCCGCTCACCGATGTGCAGAACCTCGTCAACACGCGGCTCGCGCAGAAGATCAGCCAGGTCTCGGGCGTCGGCCTGGTCACGCTCGCCGGCGGGCAGCGGCCGGCGGTGCGAATCCAGGCCAACACGCAGGCGCTCGCCTCGTACGGCATCGGCATCGACACCCTGCGCACCGCGATCGCCGCGGCCAACACGAACAGCGCCAAGGGAAGCTTCGACGGACCGAAGCGCGCCTACTCGATCAACGCCAACGACCAGCTGCTGACCGCCGACGACTACAAGAAGCTCGTCGTCAGCTACAAGAACGGCGCGCCGGTGCGCTTGACCGACGTCGCGCGCGTCGTCGATAGCGCCGAGAACACGCGCCTCGGCGCCTGGGCCGGAAAGACCGGCGAGCTCAGGCCGGCGATCATCCTCAACGTGCAGCGCCAGCCGGGCGCGAACGTGATCGCGACCGTCGACGCGATCAAGAAGCAGCTCCCCGAGCTGCAGGCGGCGCTGCCGGCCAACCTGCGCCTCGAGGTGCTCGCGGACCGCACGACGAGCATCCGCAACTCGGTCCGCCACGTCGAGATCGAACTCGTCCTCGCGGTGGTGATGGTGGTGCTCGTCATCTTCGCCTTCCTCGGCAGCCCGCGCGCGACCGTGATCGCGAGCCTCGCGGTGCCGATCTCGCTGATCGGCACCTGCGGCGCGATGTATCTGTTCGGCTACAGCCTGAACAACCTGAGCCTGATGGCGCTGACGATCGCGACCGGATTCGTCGTCGACGATGCGATCGTCATGATCGAGAACATCTCGCGTCACCTCGAGCTGGCGCGTGCGCGGGAATCGGCGGCCGCGACGACGTCGGGCCAGGCGCGCACCGACGTGCCGCCATCGAAAAGCGCCGATACTGCCGCGGCGCTCGCGCTGCGGCCCGAGACGTTGTCCGGCGCCGAGGCCGAGGCGCTGCCGAAGGGCAGGCAGCGCCTGGTGATCGAGGCGGCGCTCGCAGGCGCCTCGGAGATCGGCTTCACGATCATCTCGCTCACGGTCTCGCTGATCGCGGTGCTGATCCCGCTCCTCTTCATGAGCGACGTCGTCGGGCGGCTGTTCCGCGAGTTCGCGGTGACGCTGGCGATCACGATCCTGATCTCGGCGGTCGTCTCGCTGACGCTCGTGCCGATGATGTCGGCGCGCTGGATGCAGCCGCACGGCGAGGGCGACGAGCGCGCGCATGGGCTCGGCGTCCGTCTGCGCGCCATCTTCAGGCGCGTGATCGATCGCTACGACCACGCGCTGACGTGGGTCATCGACCACGAGCGGCTCACGCTCCTGGTCGCGCTTGCGACGCTCGTCCTCACCGTCCTGCTCTACCTGTTCATTCCGAAAGGCCTCTTCCCGACCCAGGACACGGGCCAGCTGCAGGCGCGTGTCGAGACCGCCGACGACATCTCGTACGCGCGCATGGCCGAGCTGCAGCAGCAGACCGCCGAAGCCGTACTGCAGGACCCGGCGGTCGAGAACGTCAGCGCATTCGTCGGCGTCGATGCGGCCAACAACACGATGCTGCATACCGGGCGGATGCTGATCGACCTCAAGCCCGACCACGGTGACCAGGCGGCGCTCATGGCGCGCCTGCAGGATCGCGTGCACCGGATCGCTGGCGTCACGCTCTACCTGCAGCCGACGCAGGACTTGACGATCGATGCCGAGACCGGGCCGACCGAGTTCCGGGTCTCGCTCGAAGGCGCCGACGCCGCGACCGTGACGACCTGGGTGAACCGGCTCGTCGCCGAGATGCGGACCAGGAAGGAGCTGCGCAACGCGACCAGCGACGCCGGCGCCGAGGGGCTCGCCGCGTACATCGAGATCGACCGCGACACTGCCTCGCGCCTCGGCATCACGGCGAGCGCCGTCGACGACGGGCTCTACAGCGCGTTCGGCCAGCGCATCGTCTCGACGATCTTCACCGAGACCAACCAGTACCGGGTGATCTTGGAAGCGCAGCCCGGCTTGCTGACCACGGCCGAGTCGCTCGGCAAGCTCAACGTGCGCACCAGCTCCGGCGAGCCCACGCCGCTCGACGCGTTCGCGAAGATCAGCGAGCGGCGCGCCCCGCTGCAGATCACGCACGTCGCCCAGTACCCGGCCTCCACGATCGGCTTCGACACCGCGCCCGGCGTCTCGCTCGGCGCGGCGGTCGACGCGATCCGCGCCTCGGCCAAGGCGATCGGCCTGCCGAGCTCGGTGCAGCTCGCCTTCCTCGGTGCTTCGGGCGCCTACGAGCGATCGCTGACGAACCAGCTCTGGTTGATCCTCGCGGCGGTGATCTGCGTCTACATCGTCCTCGGCGTGCTCTACGAGAGCTACATCCATCCGCTGACGATCCTGTCGACGCTGCCGTCGGCGGGCGTCGGCGCGCTGCTCGCGCTGCTCGTGAGCGGCAACGGCCTCGGCGTGATCGGGATCATCGGCATCATCCTTTTGATCGGCATCGTCAAGAAGAACGCGATCATGATGATCGACTTCGCGATCGAGGCCGAGCGCACCGAGAAGAAGGCGCCGCGCGAGGCGATCCACCAGGCAGCGCTGCTGCGCTTCCGGCCGATCCTGATGACGACGCTCGCCGCGCTCTTCGCCGCCCTGCCGCTGATGCTCGGCTGGGGCGAGGGCCACGAGTTGCGCCGGCCGCTCGGCCTGGCGATCTTCGGCGGGCTGATCGTCAGCCAGCTGCTGACGCTGTTCACGACGCCGGTGATCTATCTGGCGTTCGATCGACTGGGCCAGCGGTTCCGACACCGGCACAAGACTGCGTCGGTCGAGCCTCGAGTTGCATCGTGAATCTCTCGCAGCCCTTCGTGCGCCGCCCGATCGGCACCGTGCTGCTGACGGTCGGCGTCGCGCTCGCCGGGATCGCGGGCTTCTTCGTCCTGCCGGTCTCGCCGCTGCCGCAGGTCGACTTCCCGACCATCTCGGTCACGGCGCAGCTTCCGGGGGCGAGTCCCGACACGATGGCATCGAGCGTCGCGACCCCGCTCGAGCGGCGCCTCGGCACGATCGCAAGCGTCACCGAGATGACCTCGAACAGCCAGGTCGGCACCACGCGGATCAGCCTGCAGTTCGAGCTCTCGCGCAACATCGACGGGGCGGCACGCGAAGTGCAGGCGGCGATCAACGCAGCGCGGGTGGACCTGCCGGCGACGCTGCGCTCGAACCCGACCTACCGCAAGGTGAACCCGTCGGCCGCGCCGGTGATCATCCTCGCGCTCACCTCGCCGACGCTGACGCCGGGGCAGATCTACGACGCGGTCTCGAACACCGTCAGCCAGCGCCTGGCACAGGTCGACGGGGTCGGCGATGTCGAGCTCGGCGGCAGCACGCTGCCCGCAGTGCGCGTCGAGCTGCTGCCGTTCGCGCTCAACAGGTACGGAATCGGCGCCGAGGACGTGCGCGCGGCGATCCAGGCAGCGAACGCGAACCGGCCGAAGGGGGCGATCGAAGGCAATGGCCGGCGCCTGCAGATCTACACGCAGACGCCTGGACTGCGTGCCTCCGATTACGCGCCGATGGTCGTCGCCTGGCGCAACGGCGCGGCGGTTCGCCTCGACGACGTCGCCGAGGTCGTGGACGGGGTCGAGAACACGCGCACCGTCGGCCTTTTCAACGGCAAGCCGGCCGTGATCGTCCTCGTCACCCCGCAGCCGGGCGCCAACGTGATCGAGACCGTCGACGGCGTGCGCGCTCTCCTGCCCGAGCTGCGCGCGCAGCTGCCCGCGCAGATCGAGCTCGACGTCGCCGCCGACCGCACCACCTCGATCCGCGCCTCGCTGCGCGAGATCGAGCTGACGCTCGTGATCTCGATCATCCTGGTGGTGGTCGTCGTCAGCGCGTTCCTGCGCAGCCTCCGCGCGACCGTCATCCCGGCGGTCGCGACGATCGTCTCGCTGCTCGGCACCTTCGGCGTGATGGTGCTGCTCGGCTTTTCGCTCAACAACCTGAGCCTGATGGCGATCACCGTCGCGACCGGCTTCGTCGTCGACGACGCGATCGTCGTCCTCGAGAACACGGCGCGCCACGTCGAGGCCGGCATGGAGCGCATGCAGGCGGCGCTGCTCGGCGCCAGGGAGGTCGGCTTCACCGTGCTCTCGATCAGCGTCTCGCTGGTCGCCGTCTTCATTCCGCTCCTCTTCATGCAAGGCCAGGTCGGGCGGCTGTTCCGCGAGTTCGCGGTGACGCTCTCGGCGGCGGTGCTGATCTCGCTCGTCATCTCGCTGACGACGACGCCGATGATGTGCGCATGGCTGCTGCCGCCCGGCGGCGATGCCGTGGAGAAGAAGCCCCAGGGGCGGCTTTCGCGCTGGGCCGAGCGAGGCTTCGGACGCGTCCTCGGCTGGTACGCGGCGAGCCTCGACTGGGCGCTCGCCAGCCTCGGGGTCGTCGTCTTCATCCTGCTCGCGGTGATCGGCCTCAACGTCTACCTCTTCAGCGCCGCGCCCAAGGGCTACTTCCCGCAGCAGGACACCGGCCAGCTCAACGGCGGCCTGCGCGCCGACGAGAGCATCTCGGCGCAGGCGATGGGCGACAAGCTTCGCCAGGTGGTCAACATCGTCCGGCGCGATCCCGCGGTGGCGACGGTCGTCGGCTTCACCGGCGGCTCGCGTGCAGGCGGCGGCTTCATGTTCGTCACCCTGAAGCCCGCGTCCGAGCGGAGCGACCGCGGCTCGCAGGTGATCGCGCGCCTCAGGCCGCAACTCGCGCAGGTGACGGGACTGCAGATCTTCCTCAATCCGGTCCAGGACGTCCGCGCCGGCGGCCGGCAAAGCAACTCGACGTACCAGTACACGCTGAAGAGCGACAGCCTCGCCGACCTGCGCCGCTGGGCGGGCCTGCTCGCCGAGGAGATGAAGCAGGACCCGACGCTCACCGAAGTCGACACCGACCAGCAGGACAACGGCGTCGAGACGCTGGTCGAGGTCGACCGCGACAGCGCGTCGCGCCTCGGCCTGACCTCGGCGGCGATCGACTCCTCGCTCTACGACGCCTTCGGCCAGCGCCAGGTCGCGACGATCTACCAGGAGCTCAACCAGTACCACGTGATCATGGAATGGTCACCGCGCTACACGCAGGGGCCGAACGCGCTCGCCGACGTCTACGTGGCGGCGCAGGGACCGAGCGTGGGCGCGCCCTCGACCGCGAGTCCGTCGCAAGCGGCCGCCGCGGCATCGGCGGCGACGGCAACCACGCCGACGCTGAGCGCCAACCCCGGCTTGCGCGACGCGTCGACCGGCAACGCGCTCGCCAACTCGGTGACGCCGCTCGTCCCGCTGAGCGCGGTCGCGCGCGTGCGCGAGCGCGCCACCCCGACCTCGATCAACCACCAGGACACCGACCTGGCGACGACGGTCTCGTTCAACCTCGCCGACGGCAAGACGCTCGACGACGGCGCCCACGCGATCAGGCAGGCCGAGGCGAACATCGGCATGCCGAGCAACGTGCGCGGCTCGTTCCAGGGCACCGCGCTCGTGGCCCAGCAGTCGCAGGGCCAGCAGGCGATGTTGATCATCGCCGCGATCGTCGTGATCTACATCGTCCTCGGCATGCTCTACGAGAGCCTGGTCCATCCGGTCACCGTGCTGTCGACGCTGCCCTCGGCGGGCGTCGGCGCGGTTCTCGCGCTGCTGCTCTTTAGGATGGACTTCTCGATCATCGCCCTGATCGGCGTGTTCCTGCTGATCGGTATCGTCAAGAAGAACGCGATCCTGATCATCGATTTCGCGCTCGAGGCCGAGCGCACGCGCGGGCTGAGCGCGGTCGCGGCGGTGCGCGAGGCATGCCTGCTGCGCTTCCGGCCGATCCTGATGACGACGCTCGCCGCCGCGCTCGGCGCGCTGCCGCTCGCGATCGGCTTCGGCGAAGGCGCCGAGCTGCGACGGCCGCTCGGCGTCGCGATCATCGGCGGCCTGATCGCGAGCCAGGTGATGACCCTGCTGACGACGCCGGTGGTCTACGTGCTGCTCGACAAGCTGCGCCGACCCCATCGCCCGGCGCGCGAAAGCGCGCCGAGCATCGCCACGGAGCCCTCGACATGAGGCGCTGGCTGGCAGTGCTCCCGCTCGTCGTCGCCGGCTGCGCGGCCGGCCCCGACTACGTCCGGCCCGCCACGCCCGCACCCGCCGTGTACAAGGAGGCGCCGCGCGAGGGCGGCGCGCTCTGGCTTCCGGCGGCGCCCGCCGACGCGCTCGACCGCGGCGACTGGTGGCGCCTGTTCGACGATCCCGAGCTCGACCGCCTCGCGGGCGAGGTGGACGCCGCCAACCAGACGATCGCCGGCGCGGTTGCGTCGTATCGCCAGGCGCAGGCGATCACGCGCCAAGCGCGCGCCTCGTACTACCCCGCGCTCTCGCTCTCGGGGGACGCGAGCAAGGTGGGCGGCGGCAAAGGCAGGAGCATCGGCACGAGCACGGGGTCGGGGTCGGGAACGAGCTACAGCCTCTCGCTCGACGCCGACTGGGCGCCCGACTTCTGGGGCCGTGTCGGCCGCGCCGTCGAGGGGGCGCGCGCGAGCGAACAGGCGAGCGCCGCCGACCTCGCGTCGGCGCGCCTGTCTGCGCAAGGCTCGCTCGCGACCAACTACTTCTCGCTGCGCGAGGCCGACTTCGAGATCGAGCTGCTCGCGCGCACGATCGAAAGCTACCAGCGTGCGCTGGAGATCACGCAGAACCGCTACGCCGCAGCGATCGTCCCCAAGACCGACGTCCTGCAGGCCGAGACCCAACTGGCGAACGCGCGTGCATCGCTGACGACGGTGCGCGCCAACCGGGCGGTCTTCGAGCACGCGATCGCGGTCCTCACCGGCAAGGCGCCGGGCGACGTGACGATCGCGCCGCGCCCGTGGAACGCGATCGTCCCGGCATTTCCGCTCGGCGTTCCGTCGGCGCTCCTGCAGCGTCGCCCCGACATCGCGTCGGCAGAGCGCCAGGTCGCGGCCGCGAACGCCCAGATCGGGGTCCAGCAGGCCGGCTACTACCCGAACCTGACGCTCAGCGCGTCGCTCGGCACCGCGGGCGTCGCGGTCGGCGACCTGTTCAAGGCGTCGACCGCGCTCTGGTCGATCGGCGCATCGGTCGCCCAGACCGTCTTCGACGCGGGCGCGACCGCGGCGCGCGTCTCCGCCGCCGAGGCCGCGCGCGACGGCGCGGTCGCGCACTACCGGCAGACCGTCCTCGCCGCGTTCCAGTCGGTCGAAGACCAGCTCGCCGATGCGAGTGCGCAATCCGAGCAGGCCGCTTTCCTGAAGCAGGCGTCGGACGCCGCCGACCTGACCGAGCAGCAGGTCCTCAACCGCTACCGCGTCGGCCAGCTGAGCTTCACCGACGTCGTGGTCGCGCAGACCTCGGCGCTCGCGGCGCGGCGTGCGCTGTCGCAAGTCGCCGTCAACCGGCAGCTGAGCGCGATCGCCCTGATCCAGGCGCTCGGCGGTGGCTGGAACGTCGCCGCGCCGATCGAGCTCGAGAGTTCTGTCCGCGCCGCCAACCCGCGCTGACCACCGCAGCGACGCCGTCGCGCACGCCGCCCAGACGGGTGACAGGCGTGGAACACCCTAGCTTTGCGCAACGGATGCTCCGTCAGAATTCCGGCTCGATCGAACCAGCGAGCGCGACGCGATGGAAAAGATCTGGTTGAAGCAGTATCCCGCCGGTGTCCCGGCCGAGATCGACGTGAACCAGTACGCCTCGCTGGTCGCCCTGCTCGACGAGAGCTTCCGCCGCTTCGGCGAGCGCATCGCGTACAAGTTCATGGGGCGCGCGATCAGCTTTCGCGAGGTCGATCGCGCCTCGGCGGCGTTCGCCGGCTGGCTGCAGGCGCAAGGGCTCGCCAAGGGCGACCGCGTCGCCGTCATGATGCCGAACGTGCCGCAGTACCCGGTCGCGATCGCCGCGATCCTGCGCGCCGGGCTGGTCGTCGTCAACGTCAACCCGCTCTACACGCCGCGCGAGCTCGAGCACCAGCTGAAGGACTCGGGCGCCAAGGTGATCGTCGTCCTCGAGAACTTCGCGAGCGTGCTGCAGCAGGTGATCGCAGCGGTGCCGAGCAAGAGGGTCGTGCTCGCATCGATGGGCGACCTGCTCGGCTTTCCGAAGTCGCTCATCGTCAACTACGTGGTGCGCAAGGCCAAGAAGCTCGTCCCTGCGTTCGAGCTGCCGGGCGCGGTGCGCTTCAACGATGCCCTCGCGCAGGGACGTGCGAAGCCGTTCACGCCCGCGCAGGTCGGCCCCGACGACATCGCCGTGCTGCAGTACACCGGCGGCACCACCGGCATCAGCAAGGGCGCGGTGCTCCTGCACAGGAACCTCGTCGCCAACATCCTGCAGGCCGAGGCGTGGTATCAGCCGGCGCTGAAGAAGATCCCTGCCGGCGAGCAGATCGTGACGATCTGCGCGCTGCCGATCTATCACATCTTCGGCTTCAACACGAACATCATGCTGTCGATGCGCATGGGCGGCGCCAACATCCTGATCCCCAACCCGCGCGACCTGCCGGCCGTCTTCAAGCAGTTGCAGGGCGAGAAGTTCCACAGCTTCCCGGCCGTCAACACGCTCTTCAACGCGATGGCCCACCATCCCGACTTCAGCACGGTCGACTGGAGCGGGCTCGTGATCTCGGTCGGCGGCGGGATGGCGGTGCAGAGCGCGACCGCCAAGCTCTGGCTCGAGAAGACCGGCTGCCCGATCGTCGAGGGCTA
>DASXXO010000145.1:0-3108 GCA_036503045.1 Caldimonas sp.
TCCTACGAGGCGCTCCATAGCCGCGAGCGGCTCTCGGTGCCGATGGTCAAACAGGGCGGCCAGTGGAAGACGGTCTCGTGGACCGACGCGCTCGATTACGTGGCGCGCGGCCTGACCCAGATCTCGGTCGACCACGGAGCGCAGAGCATCGGCGCGCTCGCCGCGCCGATGAGCACGGTCGAGGAGCTGCACCTGCTCGCCAAGCTCGTGCGCCGGCTCGGCAGCCAGAACGTCGACACGCGGCTGCGCGAGACGAATCCGCCGCCGGGCGGCGCGATCCGCTGGCTCGGCCGCTCGATCGCTTCGCTCGCCGCGCTGCAGCGCGTCCTCGTCGTCGGCTCGTTCCTGCGCAAGGACCATCCGCTGTTCGCGCAGCGGATCCGCCAGGCGGCGAAGAAGGGCGCCAAGGTGATGAGCGTCCACGCCGTGCGCGACGACTGGCTGATGCCGATGGGGCCGAGCATCGCTGCCGCGCCGAGTGCGTGGCCCGAGGCGCTGGCGGCGATCGCCGCCGCGGTCGCCGCGGCGAAGGGGATCGCTGCGCCCGCCGAGGCCGCGCCGAACGACGAAGCCAGGGCGATCGCCGCGGCGCTGCAGAGCGGCGAGCGCAAGGCCGTGCTGCTCGGCAACGCCGCGGGCCAGCACGTCGAAGCGCCCGTGATCGAGCGCCTCGCGCGGTGGATCGCAGAGCAGACCGGCGCGACCTTCGGCTGGCTTTGCGACGGCGCGAATGCCGTCGGCGCGCAGCTCGTCGACGCCAACGCGCGGGACGGCGGCCACAGCGCCGCGCGCATGCTCGGCGCCGACGCGCCGCTGAAGGCCTGCCTGCTGCTCAACGTGGAGCCGGCGTTCGACAGCGTCGACGGTCGCGCCGCGCTCGATGCGCTGCGCAGCGCCGAGATGGTGGTCGCGCTCACCTCGTTCATGCCGCATCCCGACGACATCGTCGCCGACGTGCTGCTGCCGATCGCCCCGTTCACCGAGACCTCGGGAACCTTCGTCAACGCCGAGGGCCGCGTGCAAAGCTTCCACGGCGTCGTCAAGCCGCTCGGCGAGACGCGTCCGGCGTGGAAGGTGCTGCGCGTGCTCGCCAACCTGCTCGGTCTGGGCGGCTTCGGGTTCGAGACGTCCGACGAGGTCCGGGCCGAAGCGCTCGGCGATGGCGGCGCGATTTCCGCTCGCCTCGCGGCGCCTTCCGCCGCGGCCGAGGGCCGGATCGCGCTGCCTGCGAGGGCGGCCGGCAACGGGCTCGAGCGGATCGCCGACGTGCCGATCTACGCCACCGATCCGATCGTGCGCCGCGCGCCGGCGCTGCAGCTGACCACCGACGCGCGCTCGCCGGTGGCGGGCATTCCGAACGAGCTCGCGGCCGAGCGCGGCATCGTCGACGGCACGCGTGTTCGCGTGTCGAGCGCGAGCGGCGCGGTCGTGCTGCACGCGCGCATCGATCCGTCGCTCGCCGCCAACGTCGTTCGCGTTCCCGCGGCGCATCCGCTCACGGTGCCGCTCGGCCCGATGAACGGCCGTCTCGAGCTCGCGGTCGAGCGCGAAGCGTCCGGCGCGACGCTCTCGAGCGTCGCCTGACCCGCCATGCTCGACTCGATCACCAGCTACGGCGCGACGACCTTCGGCGGCGCCTGGCCGACGCTGTGGGCGCTGACGCGGATCGTCGCCGTCGTCGTGCCGCTCCTGCTCTGCGTCGCCTACCTGACGCTCTGGGAGAGGAAGGCGATCGGCTGGAGCCAGGTCCGTCCGGGGCCCACCCGCGTCGGTCCGTGGGGCCTGCTGCCGCCGATCGCCGACGCGGTCAAGCTGATCTTCAAGGAGATCATCGTTCCGACCGCGGCCAACCGGGGCCTTTTCTTCCTCGGCCCGATCATGACCATCATGCCGGCGCTCGCCGCCTGGGCAGTGGTGCCGTTCGGCCCCGACCGCGCGCTCGCGAACATCAACGCCGGGCTGCTGTTCCTGATGGCGATCACGTCGATGGAGGTCTACGGCGTCATCATCGCCGGCTGGGCGTCGAACTCGAAGTACGCCTTCCTCGGCGCGCTGCGCGCGTCGGCGCAGATGGTGAGCTACGAGATCGCGATGGGCTTCGCGCTGGTCGTCGTCCTGATGGTGTCCGCGAGCCTCAACCTCACCGACATCGTCACCGGCCAGGGGCGCGGCTGGTTCGCCGCGCACGGGCTCGATTTCCTGAGCTGGAACTGGCTGCCGCTGTTGCCGATCTTCGGCGTCTACCTGATCTCCGGGATCGCGGAGACGAACCGCGCGCCGTTCGACGTCGTCGAGGGAGAGTCGGAGATCGTCGCCGGCCACATGGTCGAGTACTCGGGAATGGCGTTCGCGATCTTCTTCCTCGCCGAGTACGCCAACATCATCCTCGTCTCGGCGCTCGCCTCGGTGCTGTTCCTGGGCGGCTGGTACGCACCGGTCTCGTTCGCCCTCGTCGGGATGCAGACGCCCGACTGGGTCGTGCAGACGATGTGGTTCTGGAACTGGTTGTGGCTGTTCGCCAAGACCTTCGTCATCGCGACGATGTTCCTCTGGGCGCGGGCGACGTTTCCGCGCTTCCGCTACGACCAGATCATGCGCCTCGGCTGGAAGATCTTCATCCCGGTGTCGCTGGTCTGGCTGGTCGTCGTCGGCCTCGTGATCGAGTCGCCCTGGAACATCTGGAAGTAAGAGAGCAAGCCATGGCCGAGGCCTCACCGATCAAGGACTTCCTGTCGAGCTTCATGCTCGGCGAGCTCTTCAAGGGCATGCGGCTCACCGGCCGCCATTTCCTCTCGAAGAAGGTGACGATCCAGTACCCCGAGGAAAAGACCCCGCTCAGCCCGCGCTTTCGCGGCCTGCATGCGCTGCGCCGCTACGACAACGGCGAGGAGCGCTGCATCGCCTGCAAGCTGTGCGAAGCGGTCTGCCCGGCGCTCGCGATCACGATCGAGAGCGACGTCCGCGACGACGGCTCGCGGCGGACGACGCGCTACGACATCGACATGACCAAGTGCATCTTCTGCGGTTTCTGCGAGGAGAGCTGCCCGGTCGACTCGATCGTCGAGACGCACATCCTCGAATACCACGGCGAGAAGCGCGGCGACCTGT
>DASXXO010000146.1:0-10117 GCA_036503045.1 Caldimonas sp.
TGAAGGACGTCTACCGGGCGACGCTCGAGCGGCTCGTCGGCTGAGGGGCAGACGCAGCGATGACCCTGGTCGAGCTCGTGATCGCCGCCTCGGAGCGGCTGAAGCGCGCCGGCGTGTCGTTCGGCCACGGCACCGGCAACGCGTTCGACGAGGCCGCGTGGCTCGTCACCTGGGCGCTCGGCCTGCCGCTCGATGCGCTCGAGACGCAAGGTCGGCGCGCGGTCAAGCGCGACGACGAGGCGAAGGTCGAAGCCCTGATCGCGCGACGGATCGAGACCCGCAAGCCCGCCGCCTACCTCACCGGCGAAGCGTGGCTGCAGGACATCCCGTTCACGATCGACGAGCGCGCGATCGTTCCGCGCTCGTACATCGCCGAGCTGCTCGTCGACGTCGAGGAGGCCGGGACGCTCGATACGTGGCTTTCCGACCGCACGCGCCGCGTCCTCGATCTCTGCACCGGCAACGGCAGCCTGGCTGTGGTCGCCGCGATGGCGTATCCCGAGGTCGTCGTCGACGCCGCCGACGTCTCGGCCGAGGCGCTCGAGATCGCGCGCATCAACGTCGAACGTCACCATCTCGGCAAGCGGATCACAATCGTCGAGTCGGACCTGTTCGCGAAGCTGCCCGCTCGCTACGACCTCATCCTCTGCAACCCGCCGTACGTGAACGACGCGAGCATGGCGGCGCTGCCGCCCGAATACCGCGCTGAGCCGGCGCTCGCGCTCGCCGGCGGCGCCGACGGCATGGACCTGATCCGGCGCATCGTCGCGGAGGCGCCCGCGCACATGAGCGACGACGCGGTGCTCGTCCTCGAAGTCGGCCACGAGCGGGCGCATTTCGAGCGTGCGTTCCCGCACCTCGCGGGCGCCTGGCTCGAGACGAGCGGCGGCGACGACCGCGTCGTCCTGATCGAGCGCGACGCCCTCGTCGCCTGAGTCGCGCCGCCGCGGCGACGCCGCACGCGGCGATCTCGCGAGTGCGGCGAAAATCCACCATGCTCGTCCTCAGCCAGCTCTCGCTTCGTCGCGGCACCAAGCTCGTCCTCGACCGCACCAGCCTCACGGTCCAGCCGGGCGAGAAGGTCGGCCTCGTCGGCCGCAACGGCGCCGGCAAGTCGTCGCTGTTCTCGCTGCTCGCCGGCCGCCTGCACGCCGACGCCGGCGATCTCTCGCTGCCGCCGCGCTGGCGGATCGCCGAGGTCGCGCAGGAGATGCCCGAGACCGAGCAGCCCGCGACCGACTTCGTCCTTGCCGGCGACAGCGCGCTCGCCGAGGCCGAGGCCGAGCTCGCGCGCGCCGAGGCGCAAGACGACGGCGAAGCGATGGCGCACGCGCACGAAGCGATCCAGCTCGCCGGCGGCTTCGACGCGCGGCCGCGTGCGCAGGCGATGCTGCTCGGCCTCGGCTTCAAGGTCGACGAGCTCGACGCGCCGGTCGCGAGCTTCTCGGGCGGCTGGCGCATGCGCCTGCAGCTGGCGCGCGCGCTGATGTGCCCGGCCGACCTGCTGCTGCTCGACGAGCCGACCAACCACCTCGACCTCGACGCGCTGGTCTGGCTCGAGGCCTGGCTGCAGCGCTTCGCCGGCACGATGATCGTCATCAGCCACGACCGCGAGTTCCTCGACGCGGTGACGCGTGTCACCGTCCATCTCGACGACGCGAAGCTGGTCCGCTATGGCGGCAACTACACGGCGTTCGAGGAGATGCGCGCGATCCGCCTCGAGCAGGCGCAGGCGAACTTCGACAAGCAGAAGGAGCGCATCGCGCACCTGCAGAAGTTCATCGACCGCTTCAAGGCCAAGGCGACCAAGGCACGCCAGGCGCAGAGCCGCGTCAAGGCCCTCGCGCGGATGGAGCGGCTCGCGCCGGTGCTGACGAGCGCCGACTTCCAGTTCGAGTTCCGCGAGCCGCTGAGCCTGCCCAATCCCATGCTCGCTTTCGCCGACGTCTCCTGTGGCTACCGTGGCGAAGCGGGCGAGACGAGGCGCATCGTCGATCACGTCGACCGCTCCGTGCTCGCCGGCCAGCGCATCGGCATCCTGGGCGCGAACGGCCAGGGCAAATCGACCTTCGTCAAGACGATCGCCGGCACGCTCGCGCCGCTCGCCGGATCGATCGTCGGCGGCAAGGGGCTCGTGATCGGCTACTTCGCGCAGCAGGAGCTCGATGTGCTCTCGCTTGCCGACGGTCCGCTCGTCCACATGGTGCGTCTGGCGCGCGACGTCGGCCCAGCCGCGCGCGAGCAGGAGCTGCGCGACTTCCTCGGCTCGTTCCGCTTCACCGGCGAGATGGTGCAGCAGCCGGTCGGCACGCTCTCGGGCGGCGAGAAGGCGCGCCTCGTCCTGGCGATGCTCGTCTGGCAACGGCCCAACCTGCTGCTGCTCGACGAGCCGACCAACCATCTCGACCTGACGACGCGCGAGGCGCTCAGCATGGCGCTGAACGAGTTCGAAGGCACGGTCATGCTCGTCAGCCATGACCGCGCGCTGCTGCGCGAGGTCTGCGACGAGTTCTGGCTCGTCAGCGGCGGCACGCTGAAGCCGTTCGACGGCGATCTTGACGATTACCAGCGCTGGCTGCTCGAGCAGTCGCGCGCTGCTGCGCGCGCGGCGCGGCCGCAGCCGGCCGCCGCGCCGGCGCCGCTGGAGACGGCGTCCGCGCCCGTCGCGAAGCCGCCCCGCGACTCGGCGTCGCGCACCGACCGCAAGGCTGCCGCCACCGCGCGCCAGCAGCGCTCCGACGCCGCCAAGCCGCTGAAGAAAGAGCTCAACGTGGTCGACAACCGCCTCGGCGTCCTCTTCGCCGAGCGCGACGCGCTCGAGACGGCGAGCGCCGCCGAGGCGCTCGACGCGGCGCAGCGCGCGGAGAACGGCCGCCGGCTGAAGGCGATCGGCGCGCAGATCGACCAGCTCGAGTCGCGCTGGCTCGAGCTCAGCACGCAACTCGATCAGATTGCAGAATCGGTCGGCTGACCCACTTCAACAGGAGAGCGCATGAAGCCCGAGAAAATCCTCTACACCGCGCACGCCACCTCCACCGGCGGGCGCGACGGCGCCTCGCGCACTGACGACGGGATCCTCGACGTCAAGCTCACGGTTCCCAAGGGCCTCGGCGGCAACGGGGCGCCCGGGACGAATCCCGAGCAGCTGTTCGCCGCCGGATATTCGGCGTGTTTCATCGGCGCGATGAAACACGTCGCCATGATGCAAAAGATCCAGCTCCCCGCAGACACGTCGATCAGCGCCGACGTCGGCATCGGCCCGATCCCGCAGGGCTTCGGCATCCAGGTCGCGCTGCACGTCAAGATCCCGGGGATGGACAAGGAGGCGGCGCAAAAGCTGGTCGAGGCCGCGCACCGCGTCTGCCCGTATTCGAACGCGACCCGGGGCAATATCGAGGTTGCGCTCGACGTCGTCTGAGCGCGCTTCGCGTGCGCTAGTTGCGCGCCGCGCTTCGGCGCGCGAGCACACGCACGATCAGCTCGACGCGTGCCTGCTGCGGCGTCAGCCCTCCGGCCGACGGCAGGGCGTCGGCCGCGGGTGCCGGTTCGACGATCGCGCCGGCCAGGCACCGCGTCGCGCGCAGGACGAGACAGCCGCGCGCCATCGCCTCACGCAGCGGCGCCTCGAGCGCGCGGTGCACCGTGCCGTTGCCGGTCGTCGCGACGACGATGCCATCGAAGCCCGCATCGACGAGCGCGCGAACGCTGCGTGGATCGGCACCGGCACCGGTGGCGACGAGCGCGACGCGCGGCCAGCCGGCCTCGTCGGTCGGCAAGGCGTCGCCGGCCACGGCGGCCTCGTGCGAGGCGGGCGCAGTGCGACGCAGGACCACGCGACCTTCTTCGACCGTCCCGAGCGGACCTTGGTCGCCCGAGCCGAACGCGTCGAGCCGCTGCGGGTGGACCTTGCGGACCTCGAGCGCCGCGTGCAGCTGCCCCGCGACGACCACAGCGACGCCGGTCACGCCAGGCGTCGTCGCGACGGCGATCGCATCGGCCAGGTTGCGCGGCCCGTCGGCACGCGTCGATGTCGCCGGCCGCATCGCCGCCGTCAGCACGATCGGCTTGGTCGGCGCGAGGACGCGCTGCAGGAAATACGCAGTCTCCTCGACCGTGTCGCTGCCGTGCGTGACGACGAGCCCGGCAACGTCGCGGCGCGACAGATGATGTGCCGCCCGCAACGCAAGGCACCGCCAGGTCGCGAAGTCCATGTCCTTGCTGTCGAGCTGCGCGACCTGCTCGCTTTCGAGCGTCACGCCCGGCGGGGGTCGGAGCGCCGAGACCAGGGCGTCCACCGGCAGCGCCGCCGAGCGATAGCCGAGGTCGTCCTCGGGGGATGTCGCCTCGCCGGCGATCGTCCCTCCGGTGCCGAGGATCACGACGACGCGGGCGTTGCTTTGCATTCGGACGCAAACTGGATGAAAATACAGGACTGGACGTTTATTCAGTCCGCCCGGAAAGGTGCCGCATGCAGGAAACGCCCAAGCTCACCGACCGCCAGCAGCAGATCCTCGAGCTCGTGCAGAGCGCGATCGAGCGCACCGGCGCGCCGCCGACCCGCGCCGAGATCGCCAACGAGCTCGGCTTCCGTTCGGCGAACGCCGCCGAGGAGCACCTCCAGGCGCTTGCGCGCAAGGGCGTGATCGAGCTGGTCGGCGGAACGTCGCGCGGCATCCGTCTGCAGTCTGACACATTGCGCGCGCTCAACCAGGCGCGCGGCAAGCAGTTCAGCCTGCCGCTGCCGAGCCTCGCCCAGCTCTCGCTTCCGCTCGTCGGCCGCGTCGCGGCGGGCAGCCCGATCCTCGCCCAGGAGCACATCGACCGCACCTTCCTGATGGAGGCGAGCATGTTCTCGCGCCGCCCCGACTACCTGCTCAAGGTGCGCGGCATGAGCATGAAGGATGCCGGCATCATGGACGGCGACCTGCTCGCCGTGCAGAAGGCGAGCGAGGCGAAGACCGGCCAGATCGTCGTCGCCCGCCTCGGCGACGACGTCACCGTCAAGCGCTTCAAGCGCACGCGCAGCGGGATCGAGCTCGTCGCCGAGAACCCCGAGTTCAAGACGATCGTCGTCGGTCCCGGCGACGGCTTCGCGATCGAGGGCCTCGCCGTCGGCCTGATCCGCAACAACATGCTGATGTGAGCCGGAGCGGGTCATGGTGATCAAGTCCCCAAAGGCGAAGAGCCCGGACGAATGCGAGCGGCTCGAGCAGCTGCCCAACATCGGCCCTGCCCTCGCCGCCGACCTGCGCCTGATCGGCATCGCGCGTCCAGCCGACCTGCGCGGCCAGGACGCCTATGCGCTCTACCGGCGCCTGTGCGAGGCGACCGGCCAACGCCAGGACCCGTGCGTCCTCGACACCTTCATGGCCGCGACCGACTTCATGCGCGGCGGCGCCGCCGCACCCTGGTGGACCTACACGGGGGCGCGCAAGGCGACCTTCGGAGCCGTCTGACGGGCGAGCGCAACGCAGCGGCGAACTGACCGGTCGACGGCCGCCTTTTCGCGGCTTTCGAGCGTCCCTCGGGCTCGAACAATCGGAGCCAGCCGGCCATCGACCGGCAACGCCGCCGCCGATGTTTCGCGCTCTCTCCCGCTGGTTCGTCACCGCCTCGAACGACTCCGCGCGTCGCGAGACGTCGGAGCACGTCGTTGTCGAGAGCTACCCGCCGCTCGCATGCGCACACCGGCGCGCGTGGCCCTCGCGCCTCGGCGACTGGCTTGTCGCGAGCAGCTGGCGCACTCCGGCAGTCACGCCGCCGTCGTCGTTCGGCAGGCGCGCGCGCCGCGAAGCGGTTGTCGCCGCTCGGCTCGACTTCGCCGATGCGCTCGACGACATCCACACCGACGGCGCAGCCGACGCGCTCGACCGGATGGCCGTCGTGCGCTCGCTGCACGAGCTGTGGTACTTGCGCGCCGAGGTCTTCAGCCGCGTCGCCGAGCGCCACGACCAAGCGGAGGCGGCGCGCCGCCTCGCCGTCCTCGACCGCCACTTCCCGCAGCGGACGCGGCGCGCACCGGCGCGGTCGACGCGCGCCGGCGCGAACCGCTCCGAACGGCGCTGAGACGTCAGCCGGCGCTGGAGCCGGCCTGCGGCAGTGCGCCAAGGTAGTCCATCTTGCCGAGGTCGACGCCGTTGTGGCGCAGCAGCGCGTACGTCGTCGTGACGTGGAAGAAGAAGTTCGGCAACGCGAAGTGCTTGAGGTACGACTCGCCGCTCATCATGATCGCGCCGCTGCGGCGCGGCACCGAGATCTCGCGCGCGTCGCTGCCGTCGATCTGCGCCGCCGGGACGGACTGCAGGTAGTCGATCGTCTTCCGGACGCGCTGGCGCAGCTCGTCAAGCGTCTTCTCGTCGTCGGCAAACGCGGGCGCGTCGACACCGGCGAGGCGCGCGACGCAGTACTTGGCCGCATCGCACGCGATCTGGATCTGGGTCGGCAGCGGCAGCATGTCGGGCGCCAGCCGCGCCTCGAGATAGACCGAAGGCTCGAACTTCTTCTCGCGCGCGTGCGCCTCGGCCTTGTCGAGGAAGGCGAGCAGGTTGCCGAGCATGCGGACGAAGATCGGCACGCTCGCCGAATGCATAGTGAGCGCCATCGAGAGTCCTTGCGAAGAGCAAAGCCACGATCCTAACGGCAAGCGCATGCACGTGCACAATCGACGGTCCGGCTGCCGCCGGCGATGCGGCGCAGGACCCCTTTAGTGAACATCATCATCCTCGACGACTACCAGGATGCGGTGCGCAAGCTGAAGTGCGCATCGGTCCTCGAGCATCTCAACACCAAGGTCTTCACCAACACCGTCAAGGGGTTCGGCCAGCTCTCGGTGCGCGTCCGCGACGCCGACGTGCTGGTGCTGATCCGCGAGCGCAGCCAATTCCCGCGCCAGCTGCTCGAAAAGCTCCCGAAGCTGAAGCTGATCTCGCAGACCGGCCGGGTCGGATCGCACATCGACCTCGAGGCGTGCACGCGGCTCGGCATCGCCGTCGCCGAGGGCCAGGGCTCGCCGGTGGCGACCGCCGAGCTCACCTGGGCACTGATCATGGCGTCGATGCGCAGGCTCCCGCACTACATCAGCACGCTCAAGCACGGCGCGTGGCAGCAGTCGGGGCTGAAGGCGGCATCGATGCCGCCCAACTTCGGCATCGGCATGGCGCTGCGCGGCAGGACCCTCGGGATCTGGGGCTTCGGCCGAATCGGCCAGATCGTCGCCGGCTACGGCAAGGCGTTCGGCATGCGGGTCATGGTGTGGGGCAGCGAGACGAGCCGGCAACGCGCGGTCGCCGAAGGCGTGGAGGCGGCGGCGAGCTGCCACGAGCTGTTCGAACAGGCCGACGTGCTCTCGCTCCACCTGCGCCTCGCGGAGGAGACGCGCGGCATCGTCAAGCTCGACGCGCTCTCGCGCATGAAGCCGGCGGCGCTCCTCGTCAACACCTCGCGCGCCGAGCTGATCGAGGAAGGCGCGCTCGTCTCGGCGCTCAACCGCGGCCGCCCGGGCATGGCCGCGGTCGACGTGTTCGAGGCCGAGCCGATCCTGCAGGGGCATCTGCTGCTGCGCCTCGAGAATGCGGTCTGCACACCGCACATCGGCTACGTCGAGCTCGACAGCTACGAGCTGCTGTTCCGGACCGCGTTCGAGAACGTCGTCAACTTCGTCGAGGGCCGGCCGACGAACCTCGTCAATCCCGAGGCGCTCAAGGTGCGCCATTGAGCGCGGCGACGCGACCTGCGGCGGTCGCGCCCGCTCCCGTCAGTGCGACGCGACGCGCGCAGGTACGGTGGTCGCTGCTGTTCGGCAACTTCGTGATCGGCTGCGGCGTGATGGTCGTCGTCGGCACGCTGAACGACATCGCAAGCGCGCTTTCGGTCTCGGTCGCGGTCGCCGGACAGCTGATCGCCGTCGCCGCCGTCGTGATGTGCTTCGGCGCGCCGCTCCTCGCCGGCTGGGTCGGTGCGCTCGACCGTAGGAAGCTGCTCGCGGCCGCGCTCGCCTGGTACGCGATCGGCCACGCGCTGTGCGCGCTGGCCCCGAGCTACGCTGCGCTCTTGCCGATCCGTGCGCTGACGGTCCTCGGCGCCGCGGTGTTCACGCCGCAGGCGGCCGCCGCGATAGGCGCGATGACGCCACCCGCCGAGCGTGCCGGCGCGGTCACGTTCATCTTCATCGGCTGGTCGGTCGCGTCGGTGGTCGGCATACCGATCTCGGCTTGGCTCGGCGACACCTTCGGCTGGCGCAGCGCTTTCTTCGCGATCGCCGCGATCGGCGCGCTCGGCGCCGCGTGGGTGCTGGCGACGGTGCCGGCCGGAGTTCGACCGGCGACGCTCACGCTTGCCGCCTGGCGCGCTGCGTTCGGCAACCCGGTGCTGATGGCGATCGTGCTCGTCACCGCGCTCGCCGGCGCCGGACAGTTCACGCTCTTCTCGTACTTCGCGCCGTACTTCAAGACCGTGGTCGGCGCAGGCACGCGCGAGGTGACCGTGCTGTTCATCGTCTTCGGCGTCTTCGGGGTGATCGGCAACGCGCTCGCCTCGCGCTACGTCGACCGCTTCGGCGCCGATCGCGCGGTCGGCTTCGCGCTCGTCCTGATGGCGCTCTCGATGCTCGCGTGGCCCTGGGCGACGACGGCCGTCGCCGCCGCCGTCGTCCTCGTGCCGTGGGCGCTCGCGTGCTTTTCGACCCAGTCGATGCAGCAGGCGCGCCTCGGCGCCGCTGCGCCGGCGCTCGCGCCGGCGCTGATGGCGCTCAACACCTCGGCGATCTACCTCGGCCAGGCCGCAGGCGCGTCGAGCGGCGGCTGGCTGATCGCCCACCATGGCTATGGCTCGCTCAGCGTCGCCGGCCTCGCGTGGCTCGCGGTCGGGATCGCGCTCAGCGTCTGGGCCGGCGGGGCACGCAGGCGCGCGTCGTGAGCGCGCCGGGCGCGGATAGAGCGCCGGAGACGGTGCGGCCGGCGTCGACGGCCGACCTCTTCTACACCTTCAACCGCCTCGCGCTGCAGGGCTTCGGCGGCGTGCTCGCGGTCGCGCAGCGCGAGCTGGTCGAGCGAAAGCGCTGGCTCACGCGCGAGCAGTTCGTCGAGATCCTGTCGCTCGGGCAGGTGCTGCCCGGGCCGAACGTCGTCAACCTCGCGCTCATGCTCGGCGACCGCTTCTTCGGCCTGCGCGGCGCGATCGCCGCGCTCGGCGGAATGCTGGTCGTGCCGCTCTTCATCGTCATCGCCCTGACCGCCGCGTACGCCGAGTATTCGCGCCTCGCGATCGTCTCGGGCGCGCTGCGCGGAATGGGCGCGGTCGCCGCCGGGCTCGTCATCGCGACCGCGATCAGGCTGATGTCGACGCTGCGCACGAGCCGGCTCGGCCCGCTGCTCGCCGCCGCATTTGCCCTGCTCACGTTCGTCACCGTCGCCTTGCTGCGCTGGCCGCTGGTCTGGGTCGTCCTCGGCCTCGGCGGCATCGCGATCGCGACCGCCTGGCTGCGCGCACCATGACCGGCATCTCGCATTCCGTTCTCTCGGGCGCCGACCTGCTCGGGCTGTTCGCGCATTTCCTCGTCCTCAGCCTGCTCGCGGTCGGCGGCGCGCTCACGACCGCGCCCGGCATGCACCGCTACGTCGTCGAGCAGCACCACTGGCTCAGCGACGCGCAGTTCAGCGCGTCGGTCGCGCTCGCGCAGGCCGCCCCGGGGCCCAACGTGCTGTTCGTCGCCGTGATCGGCTGGAACGTCGCCGGGCCGCTCGGCGCCTTGGCGACGATGGCCGGAACGCTCCTGCCGTCGACCGCGCTCACCCTGGTCGTCACGCGCTGGGGCGCGCGCCGGCGCGAGACGCGCGGCATCCGCGCCTTCACCACCGGCCTGACGCCGCTCACGATCGGCCTGCTGATGGCCACCGGCTGGCTCCTGGCCCAGCCCTACGTCGTCGCCGGCGAGCACCGCCTGGGCGCCATCGCCCTGGTCGCGTTCTGCTCGGCGATGATGCTGCGAGCCCGGATCAGCCCGATGTGGCTGGTCGCGGTCGGCGCCGTCGTCGGCGCGCTCGGCTGGGTCTGAGTCAGCGCGCCTTCAGCGCGTGCCGAAGATGCGGTCGCCGGCGTCGCCGAGGCCCGGGATGATGTA
>DASXXO010000147.1:0-6666 GCA_036503045.1 Caldimonas sp.
TGATGCAGGACCAGGGATCGGACGAGGAAGCCGCCGCGGTGACGCTGGGGGCGGGCGGCTTCACCATCTTCCGCACCATCACCTTGCCGAACGTGAAGTGGGCGCTGCTCTATGGCGTCCTGCTCTGTAACGCCCGGGCGATGGGCGAGTTCGGCGCGGTCAGCGTCGTCTCGGGCCACATCCGCGGCCAGACCAACACGATGCCGCTGCACATCGAGATCCTCTACAACGAATACCAGTTCGCGGCCGCGTTCGCGGTCGCGTCGCTGCTCGCCGGGCTGGCGCTGGTGACGCTCGCGCTCAAGTACTTCGTTGAGCGGCGCGGCGCCGCATCGGCGCCCGGGCTCACGGGAGCGAGGCGATGAGCATCGAGGTCCGCCGCCTGCAGAAGCGATTCGGCTCGACCGTCGTCTGCGACGACCTGAGCCTCGACATCCCTGCCGGGCAGCTGGTCGCGCTGCTCGGCCCTTCGGGATCGGGCAAGACGACACTGCTGCGCATCATCGCCGGCCTCGAGGTTCCGGACAGCGGCACGGTGCTCTTCCACGGCGAGGACGCGACCGACGCCGACGTGCGCGAGCGCCGGGTCGGCTTCGTGTTCCAGCATTACGCGCTGTTCGGCCACATGACGATCTTCGAGAACGTTGCGTTCGGCCTGCGCGTGCGGCCGAAGGCGGTGCGGCCCGACGAGGCACAGATCCGCGCCAAGGTCGCCGAGCTGCTCGCGCTGGTCCAGCTCGACCGGCTCGCCGAGCGCTACCCGCACCAGCTCTCGGGCGGCCAGCGCCAGCGCATCGCGCTTGCGCGCGCGCTCGCGGTCGAGCCGAACGTGCTGCTGCTCGACGAGCCGTTCGGCGCGCTCGACGCCCGCGTGCGCAAGGAGCTGCGCCGGTGGCTCCGCCGGCTGCACGAGGAGATGCACGTGACGAGCGTCTTCGTCACCCACGATCAGGAAGAGGCGATGGAGGTCGCGGACCGGATCGTCGTCATGAACCACGGGCGGATCGAGCAGGACGGCGCGCCCGACGAGGTCTACGACCATCCGGCCTCGCCGTTCGTGCTGCAGTTCCTCGGCGATGTCAACCTGTTCCGCGCGGGCGGCGCGTCGGGCGAAGCGGCCTGCGGATTCCAGGGCGACGCAAGGACCGCGTACGTGCGGCCGCACGAGCTCCAGGTCCGCGCACAGGCCGAGTCGGGGTCGGTCCCGGTCGTGCTCGCGCAGGCGCTCACGGTCGGCCCGAACACCCGCCTCGAGTTCCGGCGCAGCGACGACGGCAGCTACGTCGACGTCGAGATGCCGCGCGCGGAGTGGGTCGCGCTGCGCGACCGGTACGGCTTGAGGCCGGGTGCGGGCGCGCATCTGGTCGCGCGCAAGGTGACGCGCTTTGCGAGCGAGGACGTCGATCCGGCGGCGATGATCTGAGCGCGCGCCCGCGCGCGGCGGCCGCGAACGGCGGCCGGGCTATGACAGCAAGTGTTTCCTCGCCCGGTGCACGCGCACGAACAGGTTCTCTTCGCTGATGCCGAGCTCGGCGCAGACCGACTCGGTCGAGCGATCCTCGAGGATGCGCAGCCGCATCGCGTCGCGCAGCGTCGACGGCAGCCGCTCGATGCCGGCGAGCGCGCGCGCGAGCTCCTGGCGCTGCTCGGCGATCTCGTCGGGGCCCGGCTGGTCGCAGGCGACCGCATGGGCTGCGCTCTCGCCGTCGCCGGAATCGTCGTCGAGCGTCTCGTGCTGGCCGCCGCGGCGCAGCACGTCGACGATCTTGTTCTTGAGCACTGCCGTGAGCCAGGAGCGCAGCGCAGCACGGCCGCCGAATCGCGCGCGGCCGGAGAGGACCGCCTCCATCACGTCGTGCACGGCGTCTTCCGCGAGCGCCGGGTCGCGGAGCTTGCGCAGCGCGAAGCGCACGAGATAGGGTCGGTGCGCGACGAGCTCGGCGAGCGCGACCGGCACCTCGGGCGCGGCGCTGCTGACGCGCGCGGCCGGAACTCCGGCACGGCCGCGCGGGACGATCGGCGAGGACAGGGGCGAGGACAGGGCAGCGTCGAGCATGGCGGAAGGGGTTGAACAGGCGATGGGGCACTGTCGGCGCCCAGGATCGCGCCAGCATCGCGAAAGATCACGCCACGATCACATCGCTGTAAGACCTTGCGCACGCGCGAGACAATCCCGGCATGCCGCCCGCATCGATCCTCGTCGCCGAAGACCAGGCGGATATCCGCGACCTCCTGGTGATGAACCTGCAGAGCGCCGGGTACGAGGTGAGCGCCGTCGCCGACGGCCCGTCCGCGCTCGCCAGCCAGAGCGAGCGGCCGAGCGACCTGCTCGTCCTCGATCTCATGATGCCGGGCCTCGACGGCCTCGAGGTGACGAAGGCGCTGCGCGCGCGCGGCCGCTCGATGCCGATCCTGATGCTCACCGCCAAGTCGACCGAGCTCGATCGCGTGCTCGGCCTCGAGCTCGGCGCCGACGACTACCTGACCAAGCCGTTCTCGCTCGCCGAGCTGCTCGCGCGGGTCAAGGCGCTGCTGCGCCGCGCCGACCTGCTGCGCGCCGCGCAGGCGGCGGGCGCCGCCGAGCCGCGCGTGCTGAAGAACGGCGAGCTCGAGATCCTGCCCGCCAAGCGCCAGGCGCGAATCCACGGCAAGCCGATCGACTTCACCGCGCTCGAGTTCGACCTGCTGCTGCACTTCGCTTCGCATCCGGGGCACGTCTTCTCGCGCGGCCAGTTGCTCAACGCCGTCTTGGGCTACACGCACGATGGCTACGAGCACACCGTGACGACGCACATCAATCGCCTTCGCGCCAAGCTCGAGGCCGACCCCGAGCGCCCGGATCTGATCCTCACCGTGCGCGGCGCCGGCTACAAGATGCGCGACGTTCCCGTCTGAGATGAGCGTCCGGGCCAAGCTCGCGCTCACGATCTTCGCGACCGGCCTCGTCACCGCGCTGCTCGTCATCGCGACCGTCGTCTACGCGTTCCAGCGCTTCGAGAACGAGACCGCGTACCGGCGCGGCATGGGCTTTCTCTCGCGCGTCGTCGGCATGTACGACAACATCTTCGACATGCACGAGCGCGACCCCGACGCGTTTCGCGGCTGGCTGCGCGCGCTTGTCCTGTTCGAGCCCGATACCGAGCTGTACCTGCTCGGCGCCGACGGCGCGGTCCTGGCCAAGACCGGCCCATCGCCGCTCAAGCCGGGGACGCGCGTCGCCCTTGCGCCGGTGCGCGAATCGATCGAGAAGAGCGACGCCTCTTTCGTGATGGGCGACGACCCCGAGCGCATGGACGCAGGCGCGGTGATCGTCGCCAAGCCGGTGCGCCGCTCGAGCGCCGGCGCCACTCCGGTCGACGCCGGCTATCTCTACCTCGTGCTCCACACCCAGCAGCTCCCGGAAGGCCGCTGGGACGCGGTGCGCAGCAGCTTCGCGCGGCCGGCGCTCGGCGCGGTGATCGCCGTCGTCGCGCTGACGACGCTGCTCGCCGTGCTCATCATCGCGGCCGTGACCAAGCCGCTGCGGCGCCTGACCGAGGCGGTCTCGACGCTCTCGCAACGCGGCCTCGCCGAAGGCCTCGCTGTCGTGCCGGGCAGCCCGCTGCCGCCGCCGACGCGCGACGAGTTCGGTCAGCTCACCAGCGCGTTCGAGATGCTGCTCGACATCTGCCGGCGCCAGTGGAACGCGCTCCGCCGCACCGATCACTTCCGGCGCGAAGGCGTGAGCAACCTATCGCACGACCTGCGCTCGCCGCTGACGGCGACGGTCGCGTGTCTCGAGACGCTCGAGGGCCGCTGGGTCGGCGCGGCAGCCGCCGAGGACCACCATCTGATCGAGGTGGCACTGCGCAACACGCGCAACGCCGCGCGCATGGTGCAGTCGCTCGGCGACCTCGCCAAGCTCGACGAGCCCGAGTTCGACCTGCGCACCGAGACGGTCGACGCCGGCGAGCTCCTCGACGACATCGCGCTGCGTTTCGCCGAGCGCGCGGCGCGCCAGGGCGTGCACCTGCGCAGTGAGACGAGTCAAGGGACGGCCGGAGCCGGGGCTCGCGTCGAGCTGGACGTCGAGCTGTTCGAGCGCGCGGTCGCCAACCTGGTCGACAACGCGCTCAAGTTCTGCCCGCCCGGCAGCACCGTCACGCTCGCCGCGGCGGCGCGCGACGGCCGGGTCGAAGTGAGCGTCGCCGACGACGGCCCGGGCATTCCCGCTGCCGACCTGCCGCAACTGTTCGATCGCTTCTACCAGAGCCGCGCGACGGTCGCGCCGGCGACCGCCGACGGGGGCCGCGGCCTCGGTCTGGCGATCGTCAAGCGCATCGCCGAGCTGCACGGCGGCGACGTCGCGGTCGAGAGCACGCTCGGCCGTGGCACACGCGTCGTGCTGATCGTGCCGGCGGCGGGCCGCGGCGACGACGCGGCGCGCTGAAGCGGTGCGCGGGTAACTCCGAGGGCGAGTGCGGCCGCGCCCCGCTAGAGTGCGTGGCTCCGATACGGCACCTGCCAGGTGCTTCGCCGAGAAGGTCAACGAGGAGACGAGGGCGCTCAGCGCCGCAACCGCAGGCCCGCCGGCCGATGTACAAACCGGAAAGGGGCGCCGCAGGGCGCCCCTTTTCATTGCGCCTTCGGTCCGACGGCGCCGGCGGCCGGCCAGTCGGTGTCGCCGACGCGCTTCAGCCGCATCTCAAACACGCGCACCGGCTCGCGGCCTTCGGCGACGTGGTCGCCGACCTCGTGCAGCTCGCCGTTGCGCACGGTCGCGACGTAGCGCAGCGTTGCCGCGGGGCCGAGCGGGATCTCCCAGTGGTAGCCGTCGGCGGTCGGCACGAACGCGAAGTCGCCGACCCGCCCCAGCGCGTGTGAGTGCAGGGTGTAGCTGCCCGAGGCGGGATCGAACGAGACGATGGCGAAGGCGTTGAAGCGCACGGCGCCCGCGTCGTCGTAACCGCGCCCCTCGATCACCTTGATCGAGCCGCCGAGCAAGGGGCCGATCCGCTCGGTCTGGGTGAAGCTGAGCCGGCTGCCGTCGGCTTGCGTGAGCGTCGCCGCACCGCGCCAGATGCCGTCGAGCATGGCAAAGGCGCGCATCGCCTCGGTCTGGCTGGCGATGAGCGTCCTGGGATCGGCAGGCTGGGCTGCCGCCAAAGGAGGCATGGCGAACGCGGTGGCGAGCAGCAGCGAAGCGAGACGGTGCATGGCGGCTCCTAGGACGCGAGCGACTCGACGCGAGCGAGAATTGTGACCGCGCCGAGGGCGAAGGCACAGGCGCGAACGTGCGGGATCGGTACCATCCTTGGCCTGCTCTTCGGCCCCTCCACAGGTCGGCATGAAAGAACCATCCTCCCGGCGCCTGCTCGACGTCGAAATCCCGGCGCAGCCCGAAGTGCTCGTGCAGCTGTCGCTGCTGCTCGCCGAGGACGAGGTCGACCTGCATAAGGCGAGCCAGCTCATCAGCTCCGACATGGCGCTCGCCGCCGCGGTGCTGAAGACGGTGAACTCGGCGATGTACGGCCTGCGCGGCCGGGTGCAGAGCGTGCAGCAGGCGATCACTTACCTCGGCACCCGCGAGGTTGCGTCGGTGACCTTCGCCATGGGCCTGCGCGCAGTCTTTCCGCCCGCGCCCGAGCTCGACCCCGTCTGGCAGCGCGCGCGTGTGCGCAGCCTCCTGATGGGGCGGATCGCCGGGGCGCTCGGACAGGATGCCTGGGCTGCGCACTCGGCGGGGCTGTTCGAGGAATGCGGCAAGGCGGTGATGTTCCGCCACGCCACCGAGCGCTACAAGCCGCTCCTCGCCCAAGCGAAATCGGACGAGGAATTGCTCCTGCTCGAACATGCCAAGTTCGGCGTCAGCCACGACACGCTCGGCGCCGCGCTGTGCGAGAGCTGGGGTGTCGCGCCGCCGGCGGTCGACAGCGTGCGCTATCACGTCATCGTCAACAGCACCCTCGAGCTGCCGATGCACGTCGCCAGGCGCGAGCTGTGCGCAATCTCGGCGCTCACGCATGCGCTGATGACCGACCCCGACACGCTCGACGAGGTCGCGCGCAAGGTCGCACCACAGGCCGAGCTCGATCCGACGCACGCGTTGCGTGGCGCGCGCCAGGTGCAGGAGCAGATCGAGATGGCGGTCGAGCGCGCGAAGACCGACTGAGCCCTTCGCACGGCTTCAGTCGACCTTTGCCCCCGAAGCCCTCACCACCGCCGCCCACTTCTTCGTCTCGGCGCCGATGAAGCGGCCGAATTCCGGCGGCGACATTCCGCCCGGGATCGCGCCTTGCGCGACGAGCCGCTCCTTCAGCGGCGGGTACGCAAGCGCCTTGGCCGACTCCTCTTGCACGCAGTTGACGAGGTCGGCCGGCGTTCCAGCCGGCGCGAGCGGCCGAACCACGACCTCGCCGCGAAGCCCTTCACCGGGCCGGCTTCTGCGACCGTCGCCACGTCGGGCAGCGTGGCGCTGCGCTGGCTGCGCGTGACCGCGAGCGCGACCAGCTTGGCGGCCTTGATGTGCGGCAACGCCGAGGGCGGGTTGTCGAGCATCGGGTCCATCGTGCCGCCGGGTCGAGCAGGCGCCGGACCCGAGCCAGGCAGCGTCGCAGGACAGTGAACAAAGAAGGAGGAGCGGGACAGCTGTTTCGAGGCTCGCTCTCAAACGCCCCGAACGGCCCG
>DASXXO010000148.1:0-3125 GCA_036503045.1 Caldimonas sp.
TCGTCGCGCGCGGCTTCAGCCTTGGCGCTTCGGCAGCTTCCAGCCCGGCCGCGCGAAGTGGCACGTGTAGCCGTTGGGGAACAGCTCGAGGTAGTCCTGGTGCTCGGGCTCGGCTTCCCAGAACGGGCCCGCCGGCGCGAGCTCGGTCACGACCTTGCCTGGCCACAGGCCCGACGCGTCGACATCGGCGATCGTGTCCTCGGCAACTCTTCTCTGCGCGTCGCCCGTGTAGTAGATCGCCGAGCGGTAGCTGAGGCCGCGGTCGTTGCCCTGGCGGTTCTTGGTCGTCGGGTCGTGGATCTGGAAGAAGAACTCGAGCAGCTCGCGGTACGTCAGCCGCGCCGGGTCGAAGACGATCTCGATCGCCTCGGCGTGCGAGCCGTGGTTGCGGTAGGTCGCGTTCGGCACGTCGCCGCCGCTGTAGCCGACGCGCGTCGAGACGACCCCATTCATCTTGCGAATCAGGTCCTGCATGCCCCAGAAGCAACCGCCGGCGAGGACGGCGCGCTCGGTCGTCTTGCTGCTCATCGCACTTCCTCCACCTGGTCGAGGTACGCGCCATAGCCTTCTCCTTCCATGTCGTCGCGATGGATGAAGCGGAGCGACGCCGAGTTGATGCAGTAGCGCAGGCCGCCGCGCTCGCGCGGGCCGTCGGGGAAGACGTGGCCGAGATGGCTGTCGCCGTGCGCCGAGCGCACCTCGGTGCGCACCATCCCGTGCGAGATGTCGCGCAGCTCGTTCACGTTCGCCGGCTCGATCGGCTTGGTGAAGCTCGGCCAGCCGCAGCCGGATTCGAACTTGTCGGCCGACGCGAACAAGGGCTCGCCCGAGACGATGTCGACGTAGATGCCGGGCTCGTGGTTGTCGAGGTGCTCGCCCGTGCCCGGCCGCTCGGTCGCGTTCTGCTGCGTGACCCGGTACTGCTCGGGCGTGAGGCGCGCGACCGCCTCGGGGGTCTTGCGGTAGGTGCTGGACATGGGGTTCTCCGGTTGCAGCGTCTCAGGTCGCCACAGCTTAGCGAAACCTTACGCGGCGTGCAGACGGGCGCGTCGCGAGCGCTCAGGCGCAGGACAGCGACGAGGAGGCCGCCTGCGGCCGCGCTGCCGAGTGCGCGCGCCTGATGCATCATCGAAACCTCACCAACCGAGGAGGAGACTTCTCCATGCACAAGTTCGTCGCTGCGGCGCTGCTTGTCTCGACCGCCTGGACCGCGCACGCCGCCGGATTCACGCTGAGCAGCCCGACCATCAAGCCGGGGTCGACGCTGACCGATGCGCAGGTCTTCAAGGGCTTCGGCTGCGAAGGCAAGAACGTCTCGCCGGCGCTCAAGTGGAGCGGCGCGCCGGCGGGAACGAAGAGCTACGCGGTCACGGTCTACGACCCCGACGCGCCGACCGGCTCGGGCTGGTGGCACTGGGTCGTCTACAACATCCCGGCGACGACGAGCGAGCTCCCCGAAGGCGCCGGCGCCGCCGAAGGCAAGGGCGCCCTGCCGGCCGGCGCGGCGCAGGGCCGGACCGATTTCGGCAGCGCGGCATTCGGCGGCGCGTGCCCGCCGCCGGGCGACAAGCCGCACCGCTACATCTTCGCCGTCTACGCGCTGAAGGCCGACAAGATCGACGCTCCCGCCGACGCGAGCGCGGCGCTGATCGGCTTCATGATCAACGCCAACAAGCTCGCCAAGGCGAGCTTCGAAGCGAAATACGGCCGCAAGCAGTGACGCGCAGCGCGTGACGCGCGGTGACGCGCGGCGACGTCAGCCGCGCCCGCCGCCGTCGCCGGCGTCGCCGTGGTCGAGCAGGAGGGTCATCAGCAGCGCCGAATCGGCACGTGCGCTGAGCGAGTAAGGCTGGCCGGCCGGCAGCACGACGAGCTGGCCGGGCCCGAGGCGACGCACGCCGAGCGGCAGCTGCACCTCGACGTCGCCTTTCAGGCAATGGATCGAGCACTCGTCGCCGACGTGGTGCTGCGGAATGTCGCGCCGCGCCGGCAGCACGAGATGCAGGAGCTGGAGGCGATCGGTCTTCAGCAGGCTCGTGCTCAGCGCGTCGTGCAGCTTCGGGCCGAGCGGGCCGATGTCGATGACGTCGAGCGGCTGGGCGTGCGGCAGGGCCATGGCAGTCTCCCGGAAATTCCCGAGCAAGCCCGGTGCCCGCGCCGATCGTGCGCCGGCCTCCCGATTGCTGGGGAATTCGCGCATTGGACCCCAAGGAGACGTGCGATGCGTTGGACCCGAGCAGCGCTGACCGTCGGTCTGGCCTGGCTGGCCGTCAACCTCCTGCTGAAAGGCCGTCGTGCCGAGCCGCCCGAGGGCGACGACCGTGTCGCACCGTGGCCCTCGGTCGATTCCAGCCTGACGCGCGGCCCGGTCGCCGCCGCGGTCGGCGGCGGCCCAGCGCCGGTGGTGAGCGACGATGCGACCGCCTCGGCCCCGGAGCGCGGCGCGCCGGGCGCCGACTCGCAGGAAAGCCCGTACCCGGGCGCCCCCGGGTTGACCGACTTCGCGCGCGGCGCTTGAGCGATGGCGACGCGCCACGACCTCGACGAGCGGATGTGGGCGCAGGCGTGCGAGCTGCTCGCCGAGGCCGAGCGGCTGCATCGCCGGTTCTTCCGTCTCGCCGCGGTCGACAGCGCCCCCGTGGCGTGGGAGCCGCCGATCGACGTGCTCGAGGACGAGCGCGAGATCGTCGTCGTCGTCGCCATGCCGGGCGTCGCGGCCGAGCACGTGCAGGTCGTCCATGACGGCGGCGTGCTGCTCGTGCGCGGCATGCGGCCGCTGCCGCTGGAAGGCGTCCGTCATCGCGTGCGCCAGCTCGAGATCCCGTACGGCGCGTTCGAGCGCCGCATTGCGCTGCCGCCGGGCCGGGTCGAGGTCGGCCGCCCCGAGCTCGCGCAGGGATGCCTCGTGCTCAGGCTGCGCAAATTCGGAGCGGAACGCTGATGGCCACCGACACGCCCGCCGAACCTTCGCGCGCGCCCGCTTCCGGCACGGCGCTCGACGACCGGCGCGAAGCCGAAACGCCGCAGGCGAGCTCGGCGACGAGCCGGAGCGGGGCCGGCACGCGGCCGCTCCCCGACGACGCGTTGATCGTCCTGCCGGTGCGCGACATCGTCGTCTTCCCGGC
>DASXXO010000149.1:0-5941 GCA_036503045.1 Caldimonas sp.
CCGAATGGCGAGCCGATCGCGATCACCCATTCGCCGACCTTGAGCTTGGAGACATCGCCGATGCGTACGGTCGGCAGGCCGGTCGCGTCGATCTTCACGAGGGCGACATCGGAGCGCTTGTCGGCACCGATCGTCTTCGCCTTGAATTCGCGCTTGTCGGCAAGCGTCACCAGCACCTCGTCGGCGCCCTCGAGCACGTGCGCATTGGTCAGGACGTAGCCGTCGGCGTTGAGGATGAATCCGGACGCGAAGCCGCGCTGCTGCGGCTCATCGGGCTGCGGCGCGCGCGGGCCGGGCCGGCTCGGCACCTGGCCGGGCGGCTGGCCGAAGAAGCGGCGCAGCAGCTCGGCCATGTCGTCGTCCGGATCGCCCGATCCGCCGCGCGCCTGGTGACCGCGCTCCACGGTGCGAATGTTGACCACCGCGGGGCCGACCTTCTCGACCAGCTCCGTGAAGTCGGGCAGGCCTTGCGCATTGCCGGCGGCGGGCGCACCCGAGGCGAGCAGGCAGAACGAAAACGCGAGCAGCGCGTGCAGGGAGGCGCGGGAACGCGACAGGGGCGGGAACAGCGAGAGCAACATGGCAGGTTCGTCGCGGGGCGACGAGGTTGGCGAAAGCGACGAGGAACGGCAGTGCGAACCGAGAGCCTACGGCTTTCTGCGCTCGAGCGCCGAGGCGAACATTTTGAGCGTCGTCGGCGGCGTATCGCCGATGACGGTGACCCACCAGTCGCCTTGGCGCTGCGCGAGCGTCGAGGTGGCCCCCATCGCCGCAAGCATCGGCCGGGTGTGCCGTTCCGGCCGGAACGGCTCGATGAAGACCGAGACGTAGGTCAGCCCGTCGGAATAGATGCTCTGGATGACAGGCGGCGACACCGGTCCGCTGCCGACCTCGCCCGGCGCCTCGATCTGCCGGCTGACGCAGCTCACCGCGCGAAAGCCCGGGGCGAGCTGGCGCATCGTCCAGCCTTCGGCCTCGAGCCGCGTCGGCGTCAGCACCGGCCGAACGACACGGAAACCATCGAGCTTGCGCATCGCCTGGAGCACCGACTCGGGTTGCGCCCGCACGCCGATGACGACGTCCGAGAACGCCGAGGTCTCGAGGACGTCGCCGCGCTCGCCGATCACTTCGGCGCGCAGCAACAGCCCCGAGGCGCGGTCTGCCCACAGGCGATAGCCATAGCGCAGGCCGTCGCGGGCACGAACGGCGAGCACATCGGCGTCGTGCCCGGCGACGCGTTCGGCGCCGTCCACGCGGACCTCGTACGAGTCGCCGATGCCGTCATCGCCCGCCTGCAGCAGCGCCGGGAACGAGCTCAGCATCCCGCGCTGCTCGATCATCGCCACATGGCTTGCCGGCCAGACCGTCTGCACGACGTCGTTGTAGCGGTAGACCTTGCGCTGGCGGCCGTCGAGCGACTCGATCTGCTCGTACTGGTTCGGACCGTCGCAGAAATGCGAGATGCGCGCGCTCGCGACGTTGCCGCCGCCGCTGACGACGAACGTTCCCTGGAAGTTGTGGTGGCTGGCTGCGTCGTGGATGCGCAGCAGCCATCCACGCATCTCGCTCGGCGTCGCTGCTGCCGAAGCCTGCCCGAGTGCCTGGTTGCATCCAGGCGCCGCGTGTGCGAATGTGGCCCAGGCGAGGGTCAGCGAGACGACGGCACGCAGTAGCACGGCGCGTCGCGATCAGCGCACCGAAGAGGAATCGACCGTCGTCGCACTGCGCAGGAACACCGAAGGCACCCCGAGGGCTGAAGAACCGGCAAACTGCTTGTGGGCAGCAAGGTAGCGATCGAGCTGCGTATCGCGGATCAGTTGGTTGTCGGCGACGACCACCTCGGGGGCGATGGTCGGCGGCCGTGTGGCCCCCGGAGCCGCGGCGACGACGGGCGGGCGCAGGGTCCCGTCGGCCTGCGCGATCGACGGCGGAGTCGCGATGTCGGTCGTCCGGACCAGTGCGAACGTGCCGGCGACCAGGACGAAGCCGGCAGCGACCGCAGCACCCATGGACCAGCGCGCGCGCCGCGGCGCCGCTTCCTGCCTGGGCGCGAGCACGACCGGCTCGCGCTCGAGCCGCGCGCGAACGGCGGCGCACTGGAGGCGGTCGCGTCGCGGGTCCGACGCCAGATCCTCCGAGCGCAGCACGTCTCCGATCAAGTGCCAGGCGTGCCAGTCACGGCGCGCGTCGGGGTGACGGGCCCAGATCGCACAGGCGGCCGCCGGGTCCGTGGGGTCCAGCTCGCCGTCGACCAGCGCCGACAGCCGCTCCCTCGCGGATCGATCAAAAGCTCCGATTGCCATCCCAATTCTCCGATCCGGTATCAATTGTCCTCGCCACGAACAAACGCGCCATTGTTGCGCCAATCCTGGCTCACCACCGGTCGCCCTCGCGCGTATCCAACAACGGACGCAGGCGCGCGGCGATCGCCTCGCGCGCGCGAAAGATCCGCGACCGGACCGTGCCGATCGGACAGTTCATCAGCGCGGCGATCTCCTCGTAACTGAGTCCTTCGATCTCGCGCAGCGTGATCGCCTGCCGCAGATCTTCGGACAGTGCTTCGACCGCAAAGTTCACCGCCGCCGCGATTTGCTTGCTCGCCAGCACCGCATCGGGGGTCGCAGCATCGCTCGGCTCGTTCTCGACCCGCGGCGGACCCTCGTCCTCGTCACGGCTGACCCGGGCGGCCTCGGTGACCAGCGGGTCGCGTTTGAGCTCCATCAGCGACTTCTTGGCGGTATTGACGGCGATCCGATAAAGCCACGTATAGAAGGCGCTCTCGCCGCGGAACTGCGGCAGCGCCCGGTAGGCGCGGATGAAGGTCTCCTGGGCGATGTCGGGAACCAGGTCGACGTCACGGACCATGCGGCCGATCAGGCGTTCGATCCGGCGCTGGTACTTGACGACCAACATCTCGAACGCCTTGACGTCGCCTTGCTTGGCACGCTCGACGAGCGGGGCGTCGGCGTCCGGGGCGTTCATGCGGAGAGAGGCGCTGGCGCAGGCGCAGTAGGCGCCGGCGGAGGGGAAGGCGTCGAATATAGCGCGCAGCGCAGGGCCTGCCAGCCGCGTTCGGGTCCCCTGCGCTGCGGGGGAAGCCAAAGGCGACGGTGGCCCCAGCGATCGAGACGCAGCACGAAAGGGCCGGAGTCGATGGCGACCGCCGGCGTCCCGCTGAAAGCCGGTCCGGAATCGCTGGTGTCGGTCCGTTCGCCGAGGCGACGCGACCGCACGCCGCTCGAAAAGCGGGCGAGCGAGAGCGCCGCCACGATGGTGCTCAAGGCGAGCAGCGCCGCGAGCACAAGCGCCGGCCGCGTGACGCCTGGCGTCGAACCGCTCGCGGGCGTCCAAGCCGCGATCCCTGCCAGCGCCGCGATCGCGAGCACGCCGACGGCGGCGCGCCAGACGCCGCAGCGGCGCGTTGCACCTCGAAGACCGGGCGCTCGCGCATGGCCGCGCCGGCCCGGGTGCTCAGACGCGCTTGAAGACCAGCGTGCCGTTGGTGCCGCCGAACCCGAAGTTGTTCTTGACGGCGTGCTCGATCCGCATCTCGCGCGCCGTGTTGGCGCAGTAGTCGAGATCGCACTCGGGGTCCTGCTGGAAGATGTTGATCGTCGGCGGCGCGACCTGCTCGTGCAGGGCGAGCACGGTGAAAACCGATTCGATCCCGCCGGCGCCGCCGAGCAGATGCCCGGTCATCGACTTGGTCGAGCTGACGACGAGCTTTCGCGCGTGGTCGCCGAAAGCGAGCTTGATCGCGTTGGTCTCGTTGACGTCGCCGAGCGGCGTCGAGGTGCCGTGCGCATTGAGGTACTGCACGTCCCCGGGGTTGAGCGCGGCCGAGCGCAGTGCCGCCTGCATCGACCGCTTCGGGCCCTCCACGTTCGGGGCCGTCATGTGGAACGCGTCTGCGCCCATCCCGAAGCCGATCAGCTCGGCGTAGATCTTCGCGCCGCGCCGCTTCGCATGCTCGTACTCCTCGAGCACGACCACGCCCGCACCTTCGCCGAGAACGAAGCCGTCGCGGTCCTTGTCCCAGGGACGCGACGCCGTCGTCGGATCGTCGTTGCGCGTCGAGAGCGCGCGCGCCGCGGCAAAGCCGCCGACGCCGAGCGGCGAGACGGTCGCCTCCGAGCCGCCGGCGATCATGACGTCGGCGTCGCCGTGCTCGATCAGCCGGCCGGCCATGCCGATCGAATGAAGCCCGGTAGTGCAGGCCGTGACGATCGCCAGGTTCGGCCCCTGGAAGCCGAACATGATCGACACGTGGCCCGAAATCATGTTGATGATCGACGCCGGAACGAAGAACGGCGTGATCCTGCGCGGGCCACGCTTCTCGAGCTCGGCCTTGGTGTCCTCGATCAGCGGCAGGCCGCCGATGCCCGAGCCGACCAGGCAGCCGATGCGCTGGGCTTCCTCGGCGCCGAGCTGCTCGTTGGTCGGCAGCCCGGCATCGCGCACCGCCTGGATCGATGCCGCGAGCCCGTAGTGGATGAACGCGTCCATGTGACGCGCATCCTTGGCCGGAAAGTAGTCCTCGACCTGGAAACCCTTGACCTCGCCGGCGAAGCGGCACGAGAACGCCGAGGCGTCGAACTTCGTGATGTCCGCGATCCCGGAGCGACCGGCGAGGAGGTTCCGCCAGCCCTCGGCGACGCTGTTGCCCACCGGGCTGATCAGGCCGAGCCCGGTGACGACGACGCGGCGCGAGTTCATCGAACGGGTGGGCGCTGAGCGCCTCAGGCAGCTTTCTGGTGCTTCGACGCGTAGTCGATCGCGAGCTGGACGGTGGTGATCTTCTCGGCCTCTTCGTCGGGAATCTCGATCCCGAACTCGTCTTCGAGCGCCATCACGAGTTCGACCGTGTCGAGCGAGTCGGCGCCCAGGTCGGCGACGAACGCTTTTTCGTTCGTCACGTCGGCCTCGGGGACTCCGAGCTGCTCGGCGATGATCTTCTTGACTCGTGCTTCTATATCGCTCATGAACTCCTCCGGGAGTGTGAAAAAGTAGGCGGATTCTAAGGCGTGGCGCCCCTTGGCCCGGGGCGTCGCACGTGCGGGTCAGGACATCAGCATGCCGCCGTTGACGTGCAATTCGGTGCCCGTGATGTAGGACGCGTCCGGCGAAACGAGGAAGGCGACGGCGTGCGCGATCTCGACCGGCTGGCCGAGCCGGCCGAGCGGGATTTGTGACAGGAGCGCGGTCGACTGGGCTTCGCCGAGCGCACGCGTCATGTCGGTCTCGATGAAGCCCGGCGCGACGCAATTGACGGTGATGCCGCGGCTGCCGACCTCGCGCGCGAGCGAGCGCGTCATGCCGGCGACACCCGCCTTGGCGGCGGCGTAGTTCGCCTGCCCGGGGTTGCCGCTCGCACCGACCACCGACGTAATGTTGACGATCCGCCCGTAGCGCTGCTTCATCATCGGCCGGAGCGCCGCGCGGCTGGCGCGAAAGACCGCGCTCAGGTTGGTCGCCAGGACGAGGTCCCAGTCCTCGTCCTTCATCCGCATCGACAGCATGTCGCGCGTGATGCCTGCATTGTTGACGAGCACGTGCAGCCCGCCGCTGTCGCGCACGACCGCATCGACCGCCGCGCTGACCGCGGCGGCGTCGGTCACGTCGAGGACGATGCCGCGGCAGCCCGGATGCGCAGCGAGCGCCTCGCCGATTCCTGCCGCTCCCGCTTCGCTCGTCGCCGTGCCGACGACGCGAAACCCGCGCTCGGCGAGCAGCTGGGCGATCGCCCGCCCGATGCCGCGCGACGCGCCGGTGACGAGCGCGACCTGCTGCGCGGTGCCCGCCGAGTTGCTCATCGCAGGAGTGCCGCCGCTGCGGCGAGCGAGGTCGGATCGAAGACCGCGGCCGAGACCGCGTCGGGCTCGATCCGCTTCACCATGCCGGCGAGCACGCGCCCCGGGCCGCACTCGAAGATGTGGCCGAC
>DASXXO010000150.1:0-3218 GCA_036503045.1 Caldimonas sp.
ATCTGCTGACCCCGCTGGCGATCGTCGCCATGTTCCTCGGCGAGTACCTGCTGCGCTACCGCCTCCACCCCGAGTTCGAGCGCGCGACGCTCGCGCAGGCGATGCGCGCGTATGCCGATCGCGCGACGCCGCATGATTGAGAGCGGACTGATCGCCGATGGCGACCTCGACGCCGCCTTCGCCAACGTCGGCGGCCGGACGCGCTCGCGGCGCGAGTTCATCGCCGATGCGACCGCGCTCGCCGAGCGGCTGCCGTATACCGGCGCGATGCTCAACCTGTCGACCGACCGCTATCGCTTCGCGGTCGGCTTCGCTGCCGCGCTGCTGCGCGGCCACACCAGCTTGCTGCCGCCCGACCACGTCGCCGCCACGGTCACGCGACTGCGCGCACGCTTCGACGGCGTCTACGCGCTCGTCGAAGGATCTGGCGACGACCAAGGGCTGCCGACGATGCGCCATGCCGATGGGTACGCCGACGGCACGGCGATCGATTGCATTCCGTCGATCGATCCACGGCTGGTCGCCGCGCACGTCCTCACGTCGGGGTCGACCGGCGAGCCGGTGCCGCACGCCAAGCCCTGGGGGCTGCTGATCAGGAACGCTCGTGCCGAGGCGACGCGCCTGGCCGCCGCGCTCGCGCGCGCCGACCTCGCCGGCGTCACGATGGTCGCGACGGTGCCGCCGCAGCACATGTACGGATTCGAGTCGAGCGTCCTGCTGGCCCTGCACGGCGGCACCACGCTCGACTTCGAACGACCGTTCTTCCCGGCCGACGTCGTCGCCGCCCTCGCACGCGCACCGGCGCCACGCGCGCTGGTGACGACGCCATTCCATCTGAAGACGGTGCTCGACGCCGGGCTCGATCTGCCGCCGCTCGCGCTGGTGCTCTGTGCGACCGCGCCGCTCTCGCCGCAACTCGCGGCGCGCGCCGAGGAACGTCTCGGCGCGCCCCTGCTCGAGATCTACGGCTGCACCGAGGCGGGCCAGGTCGCTTCGCAGCGCACCACCGCGGGAGCCGAATGGCGAACGCTCGACGGCGTGCGCATCGACGGCGACGGCGACGCGGCGACGGTCAGCGGCGGCCACGTGCCGCAGCCGACGGTGCTCGCCGACGTGCTCGAGGTGAGCAGCCCGCAGACCTTTCGCCTGCTCGGCCGCTCGAACGACCTGATCAACGTCGCCGGCAAGCGCAGCTCGCTCGGCCACCTGAACTTTCATCTCAACTCGATCGCGGGCGTCGTCGACGGCGCGTTCTGGATGCCGCCCGAGAGCGCCGCCGGCCCGAACGGCATCGTCCGCCTGATCGCCTTCGTCGTCGCGCCGCGGCTCGCGCGCGAGCAGATCGTCGCCGCGCTGCGCGATCGCATCGACGCGGCGTTCCTGCCGCGGCGCATCGTCCACGTCGATGCGCTGCCGCGCGAGGCCACCGGCAAGCTCGCGGCAGCGCGCCTCGCCGCGCTCGCAGCGGCACATCCGGACCGCGCAAAGCGATGAGCGAGATCGTCGCCGCGCGCGTCGAGATCGCCGCCGATCACCCGGCGTTCGACGGCCACTTCCCGGGGCGGCCGGTGCTGCCGGGGGTCGCGCTCCTCGCCGAAGTGCTCGAGGCCGGGGCGCGCGAGCCGCGCCTCGTCGATTGCATCGGCAGCGCACCCCGCATCGCGGTCGCCAAGTTCCTCGCGCCGGTCGGCCCCGGAGCGTCGCTCGTGATCGCGTTTCGCGTCGGCGCCAGGTCGGTCGATTGGCGGATCGATGACGGCAGCCGCACGGTCGCCGCAGGCCAGATCGCGCGCGCCGACATCGCCGCTGCGGCATGAAGGTCGAGAGCGGCGCAGCGCCGCCCACCCAATGGACGCGCCGGCGCGAGCGCAGCAACCGCTGGCAACTGCGTGCGATGCGCCGGCTCGCGCTCGCCGCCGGCCGACGCGCGACGCGCGTGCTGCTCCACCCGATCGTCTGCTGGTACATCCTCGATGCAGAAACGCGCCGTCACTCGGCAAGCTACCTGACCCGCGCGCTCGGCCGGCGCGCGACCTGGCGGGACGTCTACCGTCACCTCCACACGTTCTCGGCCACGGTGCTCGACCGCGTCTACCTGCTGCAGGAGCGCTTCGAGGAGTTCCGCTTCGAGGCGAGCGGCTTCGAGGCGATCCTCGAGCCGGTCGCGCGGGGCGACGGCGTCCTCGCGTTCGGCGCCCACCTCGGCAGCTTCGAGGCGCTGCGCATGATCGGCCACGAGAAGGGCCTGCGCGTCGCGATGATCATGTACGAGGACAACGCGCGTCTCATCAACGAGACGCTCGCGGCGATCGCGCCGAAGAGCGAGCTGCGCACGATCGCGCTCGGCCGCGTCGACGCGATGCTCGCGCTCAGCCGCTGGCTCGACGAAGGCGGCGTCGCCGGGTTGCTCGCCGACCGCACGCTGGCGGTGCCGTCGCAACGCTCGAAGGCCGTCGCGCTGCCCTTCCTCGGCGCGCCGGCGCTCTTTCCCGACGGGCCGTTTCGCCTCGCGGCGATGCTGCGCCGGCGCGTCGTCTTCATGGCGGGGCTGTACCGCGGCGGACGCGACTACGAGCTGCGCTTCATCCAGCTCGCCGACTTCGGGACCCTGGCCGCGACCGGGGCGCAGCCGGCGGCCGAGCGCGACGCGGCGATCCGCGCCGCGCTCGAGCGCTACGTCGCGACGCTCGAGGCGCTGTGCCGCGAGGCGCCGTACAACTGGTTCAACTTCTACGACTTCTGGGCCGACGCCGAACCGGCCGCGCGCGCGCGCGATGCGTCGTGAGCGCCGCCGCCTCGTCGCCGCGACTGCGGTGTGCGCGGTCCTGCTCGCGAGCGCCGCGCGCGCGCCGCGCGCGGCGCATGCCGCTTCGAGCTTCGACCTCGAAGCGCTGACCGCGCTGCTCGGCCGCGTCAAATCGGGCGAGGCGACCTTCGTCGAAACGCGCCGCATCGAGATGCTCGACCGCACGCTGGAGTCGTCGGGGCGGCTCTCGTTCAAGGCGCCCGACGAGTTCGTGCGCGAGACGCTGAAGCCGCGCCACGAGAAGCTCGCCGTTGACGGCAACACGCTGACGATGAGCGTCGGCGACCGCAGCCGGACGATGCAGCTCGATGCCGCGCCCGACGCCGCGGTGATCATCGAGGCAATCCGCGGCACCTTGACGGGCAACCGCACCACGCTCGAGCGGCTGTTCGAGACCGCGGTGTCGGGCGAT
>DASXXO010000151.1:0-8699 GCA_036503045.1 Caldimonas sp.
CAGTTTCTTGACCTCGTGCTGGCTCTTGCCGCAGAACGAGCAATAGAGAACCTTCTCGCTCGAGGAACCTTTTTTCTCGGCCATGTACGTCGTGAAAAGGCGGCGGCGGGGGATCCGAAACCGATCATAGTGGAAAAGAAAACGCCTCCGAGGCGCAGAGAAAGGCCCCGTTCGCCGTGTTGTTGCCCACCCACGCGCCGGCTGCGCTCAGCCGGCAATTTTTCGCGCTTCGGCGCTTCGGCGCTTCGGCGGGTCAGCGCGGCGGCGCGTTGCGGGTCGTCAGGACCTGGTCGATCAGGCCGTAGGCCTTCGACTCCTCGGGGTCCATGAAGAAGTCGCGCTCCATGTCGGCGCGGATCTTCTCGATCGGCTGGCCGGTGCGCTCGGCGTAGATCTGGTTGAGCTGCTCGCGCGTCTTCAGGATCTCGCGCGCGTGGATCTCGATGTCGGTCGCCTGGCCCTGCGCGCCGCCCGACGGCTGGTGGATCATGACGCGCGAGTTGGGCAGTGACATGCGCTTGCCCTTGGCGCCCGCCATCAGCAGGAACGACCCCATGCTCGCCGCGATGCCGATGCACATCGTCGAGACGTCGGGCTTGACGAACTGCATCGTGTCGTAGATCGCGAGCCCGGCGCTCACCGAGCCGCCCGGCGAGTTGATGTAAAGGTGGATGTCCTTGTCGGGGTTCTCGCTCTCGAGGAAGAGCATCTGCGCGACGACGAGGTTCGCCGTCTGGTCCGTCACCGGGCCGACCATGAAGATCAGCCGCTCGCGCAGCAGCCGGCTATAGATGTCGTAGGCGCGCTCGCCGCGCCCCGACGTCTCGATGACGATCGGGACCATCCCCAGTCCTTCTGTTCCCAGCGCGCTCATAGGTCCTGCTCTCTTGAGTGAAGTGATCGACGACAGATCGGTGTCGATTATGGGACGGCAAGACCGAACCTCGACCCGGCTCCTGCCCGTTCGGACAGCCTCGGCGTCAGCTCGCCATCAGCTCGTCGAAGGGGACTTCCTTCTCGGTCGTCTTCGCCCGCTCGAGCACGAAGCTGGCGACGTTGTTCTCCACCACGATCGCCTCGACCTCGGCCATCCGGTTGCGGTCGCTCAGATACCAGCGCATCACCTCGCCCGGCTTCTCGTAGCTCTGCGCAAGCTCCTCGATGTGCGCCTGCAGCTGCTCGGGCTTGGCCTGCAGGTTCTGGCTGCGGACGAGCTCGCCGACGACGAGACCGAGTCGGACGCGCCGCTCGGCCTGCGCCTGAAACATCTCGGCGGGAATCTGCGCGCTGTCGGCGTCCTTCATGCCGCGCTTCTTCAGGTCGGCACGCATCTGCTCGGCCATGCGCTCGACCTCGCCGGCGACGAGCGACTTCGGCACCTCGAGCTCGGCCGCCTTGACGAGCGCGTCCATCACGCTCGCCTTGTTGCGCGCCTGGACGCGGAACCTGACCTCGCGCTCGAGGTTCTTGCGGACGTCGGCGCGTAGCGCCTCGACGGTGCCGCCGCCGGTGCCGAGCGCCTGGGCGAACGCCTCGTCGACCGGCGGCAGATGCTGGGCCTCGATCTTCTTGACCGTCACCGTGAAGTCGGCTTCCTTGCCGGCGACGTCCTTGCTCTGGTAGTCGGCCGGGAACTGGAGCGGGAAGGTCTTCGACTCGCCGGCCTTCATGGCGCGCACCGCGTTGTCGAACTGCGGCAGCATCTGCCCTTCGCCGATCACGAACTGGAACCCCTCGGCCTTGCCGCCTTCGAACGGAACGCCGTCGACGCTGCCGGCAAAGTCGATCGTCACGCGATCGCCCTCGGCGGCGCCTTCGGCCTGCGGCCGCTGCTGGAAGGTGCGGCGCTGCTTCCTCAGGATCTCGATCGTCTTGTCGACCGCCGCGTCGGTTACCGCGGCCGTGACGCGCTCGACCTCGGCTGCGGACAGATCACCGAGCTTGATCTCGGGATAGACCTCGAAGGTCGCATCGAACGCGACCTCGCCTTCGGGCGCCTCGGCCTTCTCGGTGATGCGCGGCTGGCCGGCGACGCGCAGCTTGGCCTCGCTCACCGCCTGGTTGAACACCTGCCCGACCTTGTCGCTGAGAACCTCGCTGTGCACCGAATAGCCGTAGCGCTGGGTAACCACGCTCATCGGCACCTTGCCTGGCCGGAAGCCGTCGGCGCGGACGGTGCGGGAAAGACGCCGCAGGCGCGACTCGACCTCCGAGGCGATCGTCGCCGCCGGCAGCGTGAGCGTGATGCGCCGCTCGAGCTTGTCGAGCGTTTCAACGTGAACGGACATGGTCTTCTCTGAAGTTCTTGGATGAGCTTGGTGCGCGGGGTCGGACTCGAACCGACACGCCGGTGAAGGCGTCAGGACCTAAACCTGGTGCGTCTACCAATTTCGCCACCCGCGCAGGGGACGGACAGCGACACCGGTTTGCGCATGGCAGGCACCGCACCGCGGGCCCGCTGTCCATGGCGCTAGTTTACCCGGGCAGGCGGCAGCGCCCCATGGATGGCGCGGGGCATGGAGAATCGCGGTCGGTGAGCGTCGACCACTACGAGAACTTCCCGGTTGCCTCCTGGCTATGCCCGGCGGATCTGCGTGCGCCGATCACGGCGATCTACCACTTCGCACGCTCGGCGGACGACATCGCCGACGAAGGCCAGGCGTCGCCCGATGCGCGCGTCGCCGAGCTCGCGGCGTTCCGTGCCGACCTGCTCGCTGTCGCGAACGGGGGCGCTGCATCGCCGCGCTGGCCCGAGGTGTTCGGCCCGCTCGCGCAAGCGATCATGCGCCACGGCTTGCCGGTCGGTCTGCTCGCCGACCTGCTCGATGCGTTCACCGACGATGCGCGCGAGACCCGCTATGCCGACCGCGCCGGTCTGCTCGACTACTGCCGCCGCTCCGCGAATCCGATCGGCCGCCTGCTGCTCCATCTCTACCGCATCGACGACGCGTGCGCGCTCGCGCAGAGCGATGCGATCTGCAGCGCGCTCCAGCTCGCGAATTTCTGGCAGGACCTCGGTGTCGACGCTGCGCGTGGTCGCCTGTACGTGCCGGCGGCCGACGCCGCGCGCCACGGCGTCGCGCTCGACGACGTGCTCGCGCGGCGCGACAGCGCACGCGTGCGCGCGCTCGTCACGGAACTCGTCGCCTGGGCGCGCGCGCTGATGCTGCAGGGTGCTCCCCTGGTCGACACCGTGGGCGGGCGTGCCGGCTGGGAACTCCGCTTCGTCGTCCAGGGAGGCTTGCGGGTGCTCGACAAGATCGACCGGCTCGGCGGAGCGACGCTCTCCAACCGGCCGACGATCGCCTGGCGCGACGCGCCTGTGCTGGCGTGGCGCGCGCTGACGATGCGCCCCCGTGCAGACCGGCCGCTCGCCCGCTCGCCGCGTGCCGAACCGTCTTCGCGACGCGACGCGCCATGACCCCGCAGCAATACGTCCAGGACAAGGCGGCGGCGAGCGGGTCGAGCTTTTACTATGCGTTCCTCTTCCTCGAGCCGCCGCGACGCGCTGCGATCACCGCGTTCTACGCGTTCTGTCGCGAGGTCGACGACGTCGCCGACGAGGTCAGCGACTCCGGCGTCGCGGCGACCAAGCTCGCCTGGTGGCGCAGCGAGGTGGCGTCGACTTTCGCCGGCAATCCGTCGCATCCTGCCATGCACGCGCTGCTTCCGCACGTCGCGACCTACGGGATCGAGCCGCAACACCTGCTCGCGGTGATCGACGGCTGCCAGATGGACCTCGAGCAGTCGCGCTACCTCGACTTCGCCAGCCTGGCGCGCTACTGCGACCTCGTCGCCGGCGTCGTCGGCGAGGTCGCGGCGAACATCTTCGGCCACACGCTCGCGTCGACGGTCGACTACGCGCATCGCCTCGGCCTGGCGATGCAGCTGACCAATATCGTCCGCGACGTCGGCGACGACGCGCGGCGCAACCGCATCTATCTGCCGATGGGCGAGCTGAAGCAGTTCGACGTCAAGGCGGCCGAGCTCCTCGAGCGCCGCTACAGCGACCGCTTCAGCGCGCTGATGCGCTTCCAGGCCGAGCGCGCGCACCGCACCTACGACGAAGCGCTCGCGCTGCTCGGCGACGCCGATCGGGCGTCGCAGAAGCCCGGCCTGATGATGGCCAACATCTATCGCACGCTGCTGCGCGAAATCGAGGACGAGGACTTCGCCGTGCTGCACCAGCGGATCTCGCTGACGCCGATCCGAAAGCTCTGGATCGCGATGCAGACCAACTGGCGCGGGCGCTAGACGATGGCGGCAGGCTCGGAGCCGAACCGCCTCGAAGTCGCCGTCGTCGGCGCCGGCTGGGCCGGACTGGCGGCGGCGGTCGAGGCGTGCGCCGCCGGAGCGCACGTCACGCTGTACGAGATGGCGCCCGCCGCCGGCGGCCGCGCGCGCGACGTCGTCTGGCACGGCCGCGTGCTCGACAACGGCGCGCACATCTGCATCGGCGCCTACGTCGAGACCTTGCGCCTGCTCCGGACCGTCGGCGTCGACGTGGCGACGACGTTCGCGCGGACGCCGCTTACCCTCGTCGACGGCGAAGGCAAGGGCCTGCGCATGCGCGACGGTCCGCCGCTGCGCGCCTTCGCGCTGGCGGTGCTCCGCCGGCGCGGCTGGTCGTGGCGCGACCGCTTCGCGCTGCTAAGGACCGCGGCGCGCTGGCAGCGCGCCGGCTTTCGTTGCCCGCCCGGCGCGACCGTTGCAGTGCTCACGGCCGCCTTGCCGGCCGCGGTGCGCGCCGGGTTCATCGAGCCCTTGTGCGTCGCCGCACTGAACACGCCGGCGAGCCAAGCGAGCGGCTCGGTGTTCCTGCGCGTCTTGCAAGAGGCGCTCGCCCGCAGCGCCGGAGGCGCCGACCTGCTCCTGCCGCGGCGCCCCCTCGGCGACGTGTTCCCGGCGCCGGCGCTGGCCTGGCTCGCGGACGCAGGCGCGACGATCCACCTCGCACGCCGCGTCGATCGGCTCGAGCGCGCGGCCGAGGCGTGGCGGATCGACGGCGCGCGTGCCGATCGGGTCGTCGTCGCCGCGAGCGCGGTCGAAGCCGCGCGCCTGGTCGCCCCCCATGACGCCGCGTGGGCCGCGCAGGCGGCGGCGCTTCGCTACGAGCCGATCGCGACCGTGTACGCGCACAGCGCAGGCTGCGTCCTGCCGGAGCCGCTGATCGCGCTGCACGCGGACGCCGAGCGCCCGGCGCAGTTCGTCTTCGACCTGGGGCGGCTCGGCCGCGAAGCCGGCCTGCTGGGTTTCGTCATCAGCGGCGCTTCGGCCTGGGTCGCGCGTGGCACCCAGGCTACCGAGGCAGCGACGCTCGCGCAGGCGGGCGAGCAGCTCGCGCGCCACCTGCGTGCCCCGCTGCAGGTGGTCCGCACCGTGGTCGAGAAGCGCGCCACCTTCGCGTGCACTCCAGCGCTCGCGCGGCCGCCGATGGCGGTCGCACCGGGCCTATTCGCCGCCGGCGACTACCTGGAGGGGCCGTTTCCGGCGACGCTCGAGGGCGCCGTGCGCAGCGGCATCGCCGCGGCGGCCGCGGCGACCGGACGATCGGGCGAGAATTCGGCATGAAGAAAAACGAGGACCGCAGCATCACGATCCAGGTGCTCGAGCGTGCCTTCGGCCTGCTCGACCTGCTCGCCTCGCACCAGCAGCCGGTGGCGCTCAAGACGATCAGCGAGCAAAGCGGGCTGCACCCGTCGACCGCGCACCGCATCCTCAACGACCTGACGATCGGCCGCTTCGTCGACCGTCCCGAGCCCGGCAGCTACCGCCTCGGCATGCGCCTGCTCGAGCTCGGCAACCTGGTCAAGACGAGGCTAGACGTGCGCGACGCCGCGCTCGGCCCGATGCGCGAGCTCCACAAGCTGACCCACCAGCCGGTCAACCTCTCGATGCGCCAGGGCGACGAGATCGTCTACATCGAGCGCACTTACAGCGAGCGTTCGGGGATGCAGGTCGTCCGCGCCGTCGGCGGGCGCGCGCCGCTGCATCTCACGTCGGTCGGCAAGCTCTTCCTGGCCAACGACGACGCGCAGCGCGTCCGCGCGTACGCGGCGCGCACCGGCCTCGCGGGGCACACGCGCAACAGCATCACCGAGCTCGCGCGGCTCGAGCGCGAGCTCGCGCGGGTCAGCCAGCACGGCACGGCACGCGACGACGAGGAGCTTGAGCTCGGCGTTCGCTGCATGGCCGCCGGCATCCTCGACGATCAGGGCAAGTTGGTCGCGGGTCTGTCGATCTCGGCGCCGGCCGATCGCCTCGAAGAGTCCTGGCTGGAGCGGCTGCGCGCGACCGCGGCGCAGATTTCGGCGAGCCTCGGGCACCGCGGCTGACGCGCCTCGCGGCGCGCCGGCCAGCAGCAAGTCAGAGCGGCGGCTTGAGCTGCGGCTCGAGCGCAGCCGGAAGGGCCGCCGGAAGAGCCGCCGGCAGGGCCGCCGGCACCGACGCCGTGATCCAGCGACGGACGCGCTCGGCGTCGCCGATGCGCGAATACTTGCCGGCCGAATCGAGGAACACCATGATCAGGTGGCGGCCAGCGAGCTTGGCCTGCATCACCAGGCAGCGGCCCGCCTCCGAGATGTAGCCGGTCTTCTGCAGGCCGATCTCCCAGTCGGGGCTCTTCACCAGACCGTTCGTGTTGTGGAACTGCATCGGCCGGTTGCCGACCTCGACCATGTACTCGGGCGAGGTCGAGAGCTCGCGGATGAGCGGCACCTCATGCGCTGCCTTGACGAGCGTCGCCAGGTCGCGTGCGCTCGATTGGTTCGAGCTCGAAAGGCCCGTCGGCTCGACATAACGGGTGTCGTTCATGCCAAGGTCGTGCGCCTTCTGATTCATCGCCGCGACGAAGGCGGCGAGCCCGCCCGGATAGTTGCGGCCGAGCGCGTTCGCGGCCCGGTTTTCCGACGCCATCAGCGCCAGATGCAGCATCTCCTCGCGACGCAGCGTCGTGCCGATCTTGAGGCGCGAGCGACTGCCCTTCTCGGTGTCGATGTCCTCGTTGGTGATCGTGATCGCCTCGTCGAGCGGCTGCTGCGCGCCGGTGACGACCATCGCCGTCATCAGCTTGGTGATCGAGGCGATCGGCAGGACGGCCTGCGAGTTCTTGCTGAACAGGACCTCGTCGGTGTCCTGGTCGAGGACGAGCGCGACGCCCGACTTCAGCTCGAGCGAGTCGGCCGCCTGGTGCAGGCCGATCAGCTGGCCGAACGAAGGCTTGGCCGGCTCGACCCGGATCGCCGAGACGTGGCGCAGCCCACGCCGTGGCGAGCGAATGACGAGCGGGTGGCGCACGCGGGCGTCGCCGGCAATCTTCGAAAGGCGCGCAGAGGCGGCGCTGGCGTCGGCCGACTCGGCCGGTGCGTTAACGGCGGCGGCACAGCTGGCGGCGAGGGCGAGCGCGAAGGTCGCGACGGCGAGCTTGGGGGTGATCGGCGGCAAAGGGACGTCCTCGGGGCAGCGGGTGCGAGTCTATGGGGGCAAATAAAAACGCGCAAGATCAACCGCTTGCGCGTTTTTCCTAAAGTGAGACCGAAGCCACACAAAGGCCTCTTCCGAAGCCTTCGCAAGCCGGCTCAGCCCTGCGCGGCGACCCGTTCCGTCTTGCTGTGGAGCTTGTTCAACGCGGCAAGGTAGGCTTTCGCTGACGCGACGATGATGTCCGGATCGGCGCCGACGCCGTTGACGACCCGGCCGGCGTGCTGCAGCCGGATCGTCACCTCGCCCTGCGATTCCGTGCTGCCCGAAGTGATCGCATTGACCGAATACAGCAGCATTTCCGCACCGCTCGCGACCTTCGACTCGATCGCCTTGAGGCTGGCATCGACCGGGCCGTCGCCGTCGCTGGTGGCGCGATGCTCGACACTGCCGGCGGCAAAGGCGACGCTCGCCTGCGGCCGCGCCCCCGTCTCGGAGTGCTGCGAGAGCGCGATCAGGCGGTAATGCTCGTTGTCCGCGGCGACGGCGCCTTCCATGGCGAGGGCGAGGATGTCCTCGTCGAAGATGTCGCTCTTGCGGTCGGCGAGCTCCTTGAAGCGGACGAAGGCGGCGTTGACGTCGGCTTCCGACTCGAGCTCGATGCCGAGCTCCTTCAGGCGCTGCTTGAAGGCGTTGCGCCCCGAGAGCTTGCCGAGGACGATCTTGTTGGCCGCCCAGCCGACGTCCTCGGCGCGCATGATCTCGTAGGTGTCGCGCGCCTTCAGCACGCCGTCCTGGTGGATGCCCGAGGCGTGCGCGAACGCGTTGGCGCCGACCACCGCCTTGTTCGGCTGGACGACAAAGCCCGTCGTCTGCGCGACCAGGCGCGAGGCCGGGACGATCTGGGTCGCGTCGACCGCCAGCTCGAGGCCGAAGTAGTCCTTGCGCGTCTTCACGGCCATGACGATCTCCTCGAGCGAGCAGTTGCCCGCCCGCTCGCCGAGGCCGTTGACCGTGCACTCGACCTGGCGCGCGCCGCCGATCTTGACGCCGGCGAGCGAGTTCGCGACCGCCATGCCGAGGTCGTTGTGGCAGTGCACCGACCAGACCGCCTTGTCGGAGTTCGGGATCCTGCGCCGCAGGTCGGCGATGAACTCGCCGTACAGCTCGGGAACCGCGTAGCCGACCGTGTCCGGAATGTTGATCGTCGTCGCGCCCTCGGCGATCACCGCCTCGAGCACGCGATAGAGGAATTCCGGGTCGGAACGGTAGCCATCCTC
>DASXXO010000152.1:0-5488 GCA_036503045.1 Caldimonas sp.
CACCGACTACCCGAACCAGATCAACAACGTCCTCTGCTTTCCCTACATCTTCCGCGGAGCGCTCGACGTCGGCGCGAGTGAGATCAACGAGGCGATGAAGAAGGCCGCCGTTGCGGCGATCGCTGCGCTCGCGCGCGAGACGCCGTCCGAAGTCGTGGCGCGTGCCTTTGGCGAGGCGGGCGGCGGCGGCTTCGGTCCCGCGCAGATCATTCCCAAGCCGTTCGATCCGCGTTTGATCGTCGAGCTGGCGCCCGCCGTGGCCAAGGCTGCGATGGACTCCGGCGTGGCGTTGCGCCCGGTTGCAGACCTCGAGGCGTACCGGGCGCGCCTGCAGACCTTCGTGTATGCGTCGGGCGCGACGATGCGGCCCATCTTCAGTCTCGCGAAGGCGGCGCAGCACAAGCGCATCGCCTACGCCGAGGGCGAGGAAGAGCGTGTCCTGCGCGCGGTCCAGGTCGTCGTCGACGAGCACCTCGCGCGGCCGACGCTGATCGGGCGCCCCGACGTCATCGCGCAGCGGGTCGTCAAGTTCGGGTTGCGCCTGGAGGCCGGTCGCGACTACGACCTCGTCAATACCGAGAACGATCACCGCTATCGCAGCTACTGGCAGACCTACCACCAGATGACGGCGCGCAAGGGCGTCACGGCGCAGCTCGCCAAGATCGAGATGCGGCGCCGCCTGACTTTGATCGGCTCGATGCTGCTGAAGACCGGCGAGGTCGACGGCATGCTGTGCGGCACTTGGGGCTCGACCGGCCTGCATCTGCAGTACATCGACCAGGTGATCGGCCTTCGGCCGGGCGCCAAGACCTACGCGTGCATGAACGCGCTGATCCTGCCGGGACGCCAGCTGATGCTGGTCGACACGCACGTGAACTACGACCCGAGCGCCGAGCAGCTCGCCGAGATCACGGTGATGGCGGCCGAGGAGATGCTGCGCCTCGGACTCAAGCCCAAGGTCGCGCTTCTGTCGCACAGCAACTACGGATCGAGCAACCAGCCTTCGGCACTGAAGATGCGCGACACGCTCGCGCTGCTGCAGGAGCGCGCCGCGTGGCTCGAGGTCGATGGCGAGATGCACGGCGACACCGCGCTCGACAGCGCTTACCGCCATGGGCTGATGCCGAAGAGCCCGCTGAGCGGCGAAGCCAACCTGCTCGTGCTGCCGAACATCGATGCCGCCAACATCGCCTACAACCTGCTCAAGATGGCGGCCGGCGGCGGCATCTCGATCGGCCCGGTTCTGCTCGGTGCGGCGCAGCCGGTGCATATCCTCACGCCGTCGGCGACGGTGCGCCGGATCATCAACATGACTGCATTGGCGGTGGCCGACGCAAATGCCGCCCGTTAGGGTCGATCCGACGTACGGTCAAGCGAGTTTTGGACTTGCTTGGCACAAGAGTGTGCGCTGACTTAATCCCTTCGTCTACTGCCCAAATATGAGGCAAAGGGTTGAGGTTTCCGCACCGATTCGGTAACATCCCGCGATTGTTCGTTCAGGGATTTCCCGTGGTTTTGTCGGGTCGGCTGCAGCTGTGGCGGCCACTGCTCCGGTGGGGAGCGGGCGTCGGCGTCGCAGGGTTGCTGTCGGTCGCGGCGGTGCAGGCGCGCGAAGAGGCGCCCACCGTTCCCACCGTTTCCGTGGCCGCGCTTCCGGCCGAAGCGCAGTCTGTCGAGCGTGCCATCCGCAGTGGTGGACCGTTCGCGTTTCCGAAGGATGGCATCGTCTTCGCCAACCGGGAGCGGTTGCTCCCTGAGCAGTGGCGCGGCTTCTATCGCGAGTACACCGTCGCCACCCCGGGTGCGCCTGATCGCGGCGGCCGTCGCATCGTCTGCGGCGGCCCGCAGTCGACGGCGCCCCTGGCGTGCTACTACACCTTTGACCACTACGCGAGCTTTCGCCGCATCACGCCATGAGTGCAGCTGCCATTTTTGAACAGGAGGAACGCGACATGCTCTTGCAGACAGTCCGTCCGAACATCGTCCAGTCGATACGGGCCTACCGTGTCGACGAGCTGATGAAGGCCGCCCGCCAGGCCGACCAGCACTTCCTCTATGCCAATCTGACCTCGGCGCAGTCGAAGCAGGACGTCCTCGACGGCATCGCCGAGTCTTTCGGGTTCCCGGCGCACTTCGGCAAGAACCTCGATGCGCTGTTCGACTGCATGACCGACCTGGTCCACAAGGCTGGCCCGCAGACCGGCTTCGTCGTCGTCCTCGAGCAGCTCCCCGACAACCCGCGCTTTGACCGCGAGGCGCGCGAGCAACTGCTCGACGTGTTCCGCGACGCCGCGGACTTCTGGGCGGAGCGCAAAGTTCCGTTCCGGTGCTTCTACTCTTTTCAGTAGCCCGCTCCCAAGAAATCGGGTCATGGGAGCGGGCGACGGAAGTGGCCCCCGGAACGCAGAACGTCAACGGCAGCGAGAAGCCTGTCAAGGCCGCCAAGACCGCCGCCAACAGCAGCTTCGGCGCGAACATGCCGATGATGAGCAGCGCGTTTGACACGGCGAGGTGGTTGACGGCGGCCTAGCCGCGATCAACCGCCTTGCCGGCGATCAGGGCTGTTCCCTCCCCGCCGCACTCCCCTCCCTCCCGGAGGGAGGGATCGCTTTTTGGAGCCCGCCGGCGAGAGCGACATATTCGTCCACTGGAACTTCTTCGGCGCGACGCTGGACGTCGAACGACGGTGCGTCCGCGCGCTGCTCGAGCCAGCGGCCGAGCGTGTGGCGCAGGAGCTTGCGGCGCTGCGAGAACGCGACGGTGACGATCTCGCGCAGGAGCGCCGGATCGAGCGACGCGGGCTGCGCGAGCGGCATCATCCGCACGACCGCCGAATCGACGCGCGGCGGCGGCTCGAACGCCGTGGGCGGCACGTCGAACAGCTGCTCGATGTCGTAGCGCCACTGCAGCATCACCGTCAGACGGCCGTAGTCCTTGCCACCGGGCGCGGCCGCCATGCGCGCGACGACCTCCTTCTGCAGCATGAAGTGTTGATCAACAACCGCCTCGCTCGCGGCGAGCAGATGGAACAGGATCGGCGTCGAGATGTTGTAGGGCAGATTGCCGACGACGCGGAGCTTGCGCGGCGGCACGACGCCGGCAAGCGCGGCGAAGTCGACGCCGAGGACATCGGCCTCGACGACCTCGAGACCCGGCGTTCTCTTCAGGCGTGCGGCCAGGTCGCGGTCGAGCTCGATGGCGGTCAGCGAACCAATGCGCGCGAGCAACGGGGCGGTGAGGGCGCCGCGTCCCGGGCCGATCTCGACCAGTGCCTCGCCCGGCCGCGGATCGATCGCCGCGACGATGCGCTCGATCACCGCCGGATCGACGAGGAAGTGCTGGCCGAAGCGCTTCCTCGCGTGCGGCATGCCGGCCTCCGCTATTGCGGCGGATCGCGAAACTCGATGTAGGAGCGGCTGCGCAGGTCGCGCAGCCATTCGGTGAACGCTTCCTCGAACTTCTGCTCGCGCAGGATGTTCCTCGCCTGCTCGCGCAGCTGCCGGTTGTCGAGCGTGACCTGGCGCCGGTCGACGATCTGGATCAGGTGCAGGCCGAAGCGCGTCGTCACCGGATCGGAGATGCCGCCGACGGGCAGCGCCTTGATCGCCTCCTCGAACTCGGGAACGAACGAGCCGGGCGAGGTCCAGCCGAGGTCGCCGCCCTGCGCCGCGCTGCCGTCCTCCGAGTTCGCGCGCGCGAGCTGCTCGAACGTCCTGGTGCCGCCGACGATGTCGCGCTTGAACTGCATCAGCCGGCGCGCCGCCGCTTCCGGCGTCAGCTCGGGCGACGGCCGGAGCAGGATGTGCCGGACGCGCGACTGGTCGATCGTGAACGAGGTGCTCTCCTTGCGCTCGAGGAGCTTCAGGATGTGGAAGCCGGCGCCGCTGCGCAGCAAGTCCGGAGCGATCTCGCCCGGTTTCAGACCCTGCGCCGCGCGAACGAACGCGTCCGGCAGGCGATCGACCGGACGCATGCCGATCTGCCCGCCGGTCAAGCGATTGCTGTCTTCGGAGACCTCGCGCGCGACCGCGGCGAAGTCCTCGCCCCCGCGCACGCGTTTGAGCGCCGCCTCGGCGCGCGCGCGCCGCTCGGCGAGCACCGCGTCCGACGCATTCTCCGGCACGGTCACCAGGATCTGCGCGATATCGACCTGCGCGCCCACGCCGGCGGCACTGCGCCGCTTCTCGATCAGATCGTCGATCTCGGCGTCGCTGATCTTGATCCGGCTCACGACCTCGCGCTCGCGGACGCGCTCGACAAGCAGCTGGTCGCGGATGTTGTCGCGGAACTTGGCGTAGCTGATTCCCTCCTGGCGCAAGCGCTCGCGCAGCTGCGGCAGCGTCATCTGGTTCTGCTGCGCCACGTTGGCGACCGCCCGATCGAGTTCGGGGTCGTCGATCCGGGCGCCGCTCTCGCGTGCGTTGGTGACCAGGACGCGCTCGTCGATCAGGGCGTCGAGCACCTGCTTTCTCAGCGTCGACGGCGGCGGCAGCGGCGTGCGGTTGCGCGCCGCGTCCTCGCGGATCCGCGCCAACCGCTGCTGCAGCTCGCTCGCCGTGACGAGCTCCTGGTTGACGACGGCGACGATGTAGTCGCCCGTTTGCGCCGCCGCGTGCAGAGCGGCCAGGCAGAGCGCCCCTGCGACGACCGCGCGCCGGCAGAGGATTTGCAATTCAGTCATACGGCGTGAACGGAATGGTCGTGTTGCGCTCCTCGCGCAACAGTTGATAGCCCGGGACATTGTCCTTCAAGACCCTGAGCGGATTGGTTCCGAGCCGGGATAGTCCCACGAGTTCCAGCTGAAAGAGGAGCCGCGTCGTCGCCTGGCTGAATCCGGTGGACAGCCGCTCGACCACCACCCTGCCGATCCAGCAGCCCGCGTCGTACTCGAGCCCCGCGATCGCGTCGGTGACGCGCTCGTCGCGCGTGCTGTAGTTGACCCGTCCGACACCATAGAGCGTGCCGCTGCAGCCTTTGCCCGACACGTGCGCACTGCGCTCGTCCCCTGCCGCCGGGCCGTAGAGCGGCCACTGCCAGCCGAGCTCGACCTGCTCCGAGAGGCCGCGCGTCAGACGGTAGGTGATGCCGAAGGTGCGGTACGGACCCGGCGAATAGCGAAATCCCGCGAGCGAGCGCTCGATCCGATGCAGGTCGGGGTTGTACTGCACCGACGTGTCGAACATCCAGCGCGGCACGAGGCTGGTCGAGCCGAACACCAGCAGGTCGGAGAGGTGCTGGGTAAGCGGAACGTTGTCCGGCGTGATGCGCTGCTCGCGGAACAGGTAGCGTTGCGCGATGCCGACCCGCAACGCCTCGGCGCCGCTATCCGGGTCGAGCAGGCGCGAGACCACCCCCGCGGTCAGCTGGTTCGAGTCGGAGACGCGGTCGATCCCCGAGAACGCGTTCTCGGTGAAGAGCGAATCGAAGTTGAAGTCCTTGGGGGCGGAATCGAAGTTCGGCAGATCCTGCTGGGCCCGGTACGGCGTGT
>DASXXO010000153.1:0-5999 GCA_036503045.1 Caldimonas sp.
CGTCGGCCGCACGTTCCAGATCGCCGAGACCTTCGCGTCGCTGACGGTGCGCGAGAACGTCCAGCTCGCGCTGCTCTCGCACGCGCGCCGCGTGCTCGCGTTCTGGCGCCCGGCGCGCCCGCAGTTCGCCGGCGAGGCCGAGGCGTTGCTCGCGAGCGTCGGCATGGTCGAGCAGGCGGAGCGGGCCATGAGCGTGCTCGCCTACGGCGACGTCAAGCGCGTCGAGCTGGCGATTGCGCTCGCCAATCGGCCGCGACTGCTGCTGATGGACGAGCCGACCGCGGGCATGGGGCCGAAGGAGCGCAACGAACTGATGGCGCTGGCGCGGCGCCTCGCGCACGAGCAGGCGATCGGCGTGCTGTTCACCGAGCACAGCATGGACGTCGTCTTCGCGCACGCCGACCGAATCATCGTGCTGGCGCGCGGCGAGCTGATCGCCGAAGGCGCGCCCGCTGCGGTGCGCGACGACGCGCGCGTGCGCGAGGTCTACTTCGGCGGGGGAACGACCTTCGAGACCGCCGCGGAGCAGAGCCATGCTTGACGTGCAGGCGCTCGATGCCTGGTACGGCCAGGCGCGAGTGCTCTATGGCGTCTCGCTCGGCGTCGGCGCGGGCGAGTGCGTCGCCCTCGTCGGCAGGAACGGCGCAGGCAAGTCGACGACGATGAAGGCGATCATGGGCCTGATGGCGCGGCGGCGCGGCCGCGTCGCGTTCCGCGGCCGCGACATCTCGGCCCTGCCGCCGTACCGGATCGGCCGTCTCGGCCTCGGCTGGGTGCCCGAGGACCGGCGCATCTTCACCGACCTCACGGTGCGCGAGAACCTTGCCGTCGCGCGCCAGCCCGCGCGCGAGGGCGCGCCGACGTGGAGCGAGGACAAGCTCTATGCGCTGTTTCCCAACCTCGCGACGATGCCCGACCGCCCGGGCGGCCGGATGAGCGGCGGCGAGCAGCAGATGCTGACCGTCGCGCGCACGCTGATGGGCAATCCCTACCTCGTCCTGCTCGACGAGCCTTCGGAAGGGGTCGCGCCGCTGATCGTCGAGGCGATGGCGCGCATGATCATCTCGCTCAAGCGCGCGGGCGTCGCGGTCCTGCTCTCGGAGCAGAACCTGCACTTCGCGCGCCTCGTCTCCGACCGCGCGGTCGTGCTCGAGAAGGGCGAGGTGAAGTTCGACGGCAGCATGGACGCGCTGATGCGCGACGAGACGCTGCTGCGCACCCATCTCAGCATCTGAAGGTGACGGCGATGGCGACGACCAGACGCATCGCCGGCATCGACGTCGGCGGCACCTTCACCGACCTGATCGTCGTCGACGACGCCAGCTCCGAGGTGAAGATCGCCAAGGTGCCGACGACGGTCGACAACCAGGCGTTCGGCGTCCTCGCCGCGCTCGCCGCCGCCGGCGTCGACCCGGGGTCGCTCGACGCGATCGTCCACGGCACGACGACCACGACCAACGCGATGCTCGAGCGCAAGATTGCCAAGGTCGGCCTGATCACGACGCGCGGCTTTCGCGACGTCCTCGAGCTCGGCCGACGCACGCGGCCGAAGCCCTACGGCCTCAAGGGCCGCTTCGTGCCGCTGATCGAGCGGCACCTCCGGCTCGAAGTCGACGAGCGGATGGACGCCGAGGGCCGCATCCTCGTCGCGCTCGACGAAGCCGGCGTCGCCGACTGCGTGAGGAGGCTCCTCGCGCTCGGCGCCGAGAGCGTCGTCATCCACTTCCTGCACAGCTATCTGAACCCGGCGCACGAGGAGCGCGCCGCCGCGATCGTGCGCGCGCTCTGGCCGAACCGCTACGTCACCGCGGGCCACACGGTCGTCGCCGAGCAGCGCGAGTACGAGCGCGGCACGACGGCGGCGGTGAACGCTGCGATCCAGCCCGTGCTGCACCGCTACATCGAGCGGCTGCAGGGTGAGCTCGCTCGGCGCGGCTTCGCGCGCGAGCTGCTCGTCATGCAGGGCAACGGCGGCACAGTGTCGGCGGCCATCGTCGCCGAGCACGCGGTCACGACCGTGATGTCGGGACCGGCGTCGGGCGTGATCGCCGCCGCGGCGACGGCGATGCAGGCCGGCGCGCGCGCGGGCGAGTTCGCCAACGTCGTCACCTACGACATGGGCGGTACCTCGAGCGACGTCGCGCTCGTCCTCGGCGGCATGCCCTCGGTCTCGAGCGACCTCGAGCTCGAGTACGCGATGCCGATCCACGTGCCGATGGTCGACGTCCACACGATCGGCGCCGGCGGTGGCTCGATCGCCTCGGTCGACGCGTCGGGGATGCTGCGCGTCGGCCCGGAAAGCGCGGGTGCTGTGCCGGGGCCGATCTGCTACGGGCGCGGCGGCAAACGCGTCACGATCACCGACGCCAACATCGTCCTCGGCCGGCTCGATCCCGACCGGCTGCTCTCGGTCGAGCACGCCGTCTCGGTCGATGCGATCCGCGCCGCGCTCGTCGAGCAGGTCGGCGCGCTGCTCGGCCTCGACGCGACCGCGGCCGCGGCGGCGATCGTCCGCGTCGCCAACGACAAGATGGCGGGCGCGATTCGCATGGTGAGCCTCGCGCGCGGCCACGACCCGCGCGACTTCGCGCTGTTCGCGTTCGGCGGCGCCGGGCCGCTGCACGCCGCCGCGCTTGCACAGGAGCTCGCCATCCCGACGCTCCTGATCCCGGCGCGGCCTGGGCTCACCAACGCGCTCGGCTGCGTCGTCGCCGACCTGCGGCACGACTTCGTTGCGACGGTCAACCAGCCGCTCGAGACGCTCGCCGAAGGCCGCATCGCCGAGGTCTTCGCGGCGCAGGTCGCTACCGGCGAGGCGCTGCTTGGGCGCGAGAACGTCGCCGTCGAGCGCGTCGTTACGCTGCACCGCGCCGACATGCAGTTCCAGGGCCAGAGCCATGTCCTGCCGGTGGCGATCGCGTCGACCGCGATCACGGTCGACGCGCTGCGCGAAGTCTTCGCGGCTGCGTACTGGAAGCGCTTCGGCGTCGCGCTTCCCGAGATCAAGCCGGTGCTCGTCAACCTGCACACGGCCGTGATCGGAAGGCGCAAGCCCGTCTCGCTGCAAGCGCTCGCCGCGACGAAGCCCGCGGCGACGCTCGACGACGCGCGCCGGACGACGCGGCCGGTGTGGTTCACCGGCGGCTGGCGCGACACACCGATCTACGTGCGTGAGCGGCTGCCAGCCGCGGCGCACTTCGACGGCCCCGCCATCATCGAGCAGCTCGATTGCACGACGGTCGTCGAACCGGGCCAGCGTGCCACGCTCGACGCGATGGGCAACCTGATCCTGACCGTTTGAGCGAGGCAGAGATTGAAACGAGCGGCGCTCGCCGCCCGTGCAGCCCGGTGCTCCCGCTAGAGGAAGAGTCGCACAATGACCGATATGACTCTGGATCCCGTCACCCTGTCGGTTCTGCAGAACGGCCTGATCCAGGTCTGCAACGAGATGGACCTCGCGTTCGTGCGCAGCGCGTTCAGCCCGGTGATCGCCGAGGCGCTCGACCGCTCCGACGGGATCTACCACCGCGACAGCGGCGAGCTGATCGCGCAGGGCGAGCTCGGCCTGCCGATCTTCGTCGGCACGATGCAGTTCACCGTGCAGGCGGTGATCGAGCGCGTCCGGCGCCTGCAGATCGCGCTCCATCCCGGCGACGTCTTCATCGTCAACGACCCCTATCTCGGCGGCACGCACCTGATGGACGTCAAGTTCGTCCAGCCGTTCTTCCGCAACGGCAAGCTCTGGTGCTGGCTCGCCAACACCGGCCACTTGCCCGACACCGGCGGCATGGTGCCGGGGGGCTTCTCGGCCAACGCGACCGAGGTCGAGCAGGAGGGGCTCCGCCTGCCGCCCGTCAAGCTCTACAAGGGCGGGCGGCTCGACGAGGAGATCCTGTCGATCATCCTGTCGAACATCCGCATCGCCGACCAGCGGATCGGCGACATCAAGGCGCAGGCCGCGGCGCTCGCGACCGGCCGGGCGCGCCTCGCGATCGTCCTCGATCGCTACGGCGACGACACGGTCGACGCCGCGATCGCCGAGCTGAAGCGGCGCGCCGCGCGTCAGATGCGCGAGAAGATCACGACCCTGCCCGACGGCGTCTACGAAGCCGAGGCGTTCGTCGATTCCGACGGCGTCGTCGACGAGCCGCTCAGGATCGCGATGAGGATCACCAAGACCGGCGGCAGCGACCCCGAGCGCGCTGCGCTCGCCTTCGACATGAGCGGCTCGTCGCCGCCCTGCCAGGGGCCGATGAACAGCGTCATCGCGACGACCAAGTCGTCGATCTACTTGGCGGTCAAGCACGTTTTTCCGGAAGCGGCGATCAACGCGGGGACCTTCGAGCCGCTCCACATCGTCGAGCCCGAAGGCACTTTCCTCTACGCGCACTATCCGCGTCCGGTCTCGGGCTGCGCCGCCGAGGTGAGCCAGCGCATCGCCGAGGCGGTGTTCGCGGCGCTCGGCAAGGCGATTCCCGAGCAGCTGTTCGGCGCGCCGGCGGGAACGAGCGGCAACCTCGGCGTTGGCGGCTTCGATCCGGAGAAGAACCGCGCCTACGTGATGTATGTGATCTCGGGCGGCGGCTACGGCGGCAGCCCCGAAGGCGACGGCATCTCGAACGGCTGCTCGACGATCGGCATCTCGAAGACGACGCCGATCGAGATCATGGAGCAGCTCTACCCAGTGCTGTTCGAGGAGTACTCGCTGCACGAAGGCTCGGGCGGGGCGGGCGAGCACCGCGGCGGCTTCGGCGTCAACTACCGCATCAAGCTGCGCCGCGGCACCGCGCGCGTCTCGATGGTGATGGACCACGGCCGCGTCGGCCCGCCGGGAGCACAGGGCGGCTTGGCCGGCGGGACGAACAAGGTCGAGGTGATCCGCGCCGGCGTTTCCTACGTGCCGCCGCATCTGTCGAAGGACCAGGACATCGCGATCCGCGCCGGCGACGTCATCGCCGTCTCGACGCCCGGCGGCGGCGGCTTCGGGCCGCCCGGGGCACGGCCGGTCGCTGCGCTCGAGCGCGACGTCCTCCTCGGCTACTACCGCGAGGACGAGGCACGTTGGATGTTCGGTGCATCACGCTAGAAGGACGCCATGGAATCTCGCAGTCCCGGGCGCTACCGCTATCAAGGCGGCTGGAACCTCAGCGCGCTGATCGCGGCCGCGATCGGCGCGCTGTTCTCGAGCATCCTGCCGAACTTCACCACCGTGCTGCCGGCGTGGCGGGCCATCTATGGCTGGTTCTTCGGCGTCGCGATTGGCGCGGTCGCGTACCGGCTGCTGTCGATGCTGATGCGCCGCCCCGCCGCCGCGGCGGCGACGGCGTAGCGGGCGAATGGAGGCGATCGTGACAGCAGCCGGAATCCCGAGTCCCTGCACGAGCATCTGCACGATCGATCCCGCGAGCGGCTGGTGCGCCGGGTGCCTGCGAACGATCGACGAGATCGCCGCTTGGGGCAGTCTCGACGACGCCGCCAAGCGCGCGGTCTGGAAGCGCCTGCCGGCAAGGCGCGCGGAGCGCGATGGTCGTTCGTCGCAGAGCGACGCTGCCGCGGTCGACCGCGCCGTCCCGACATGACACGGATCGATTTCTGGTTCGACCCGGTTTCGCCGTACGGGTACCTCGCCTTCGAACGCCTGCCGGAAGCGTTCGTCGGGATCTCGTACAGCGTCGCCTACCGGCCGATCGTGTTCGGCGCGCTGCTGAAGGCGCACGCGCACAAGGGTCCGGCCGAGATCGAGCCGAAGCGCGCCTGGACCTTCCGTCAGGTGCACTGGCTGGCGCACCGCGAGCAGATCCCGATCGACACGCCGCTGCGCCATCCCTTCAACCCGCTCGCCCTGTCTCGCCTCGCCTGGGCGACCGCGCCCGAAGGCGCGACGCCCAGCCGCTACGTGTGCGAGACGATCCTGCGCCACGTCTGGCGCGGCGGCGCCGATGCCGAGGATCCGGCGCGTCGGGCAGCGCTTGCCGCGACGCTCGCGCCGCGCGTCGACC
>DASXXO010000154.1:0-4119 GCA_036503045.1 Caldimonas sp.
CGCGCTCGGCCGCGGGAGTGCGCGCCCAGGCCGGCAACGCAGCCTTGGCCGCGGCGACGGCGGCATCGACCTCGGCGGCGCCGCCGCGCGCGACCTCGGCGAGCACGTCCTGCGTCGCCGGGTCGACGGTCTCGAAGTAGCTCCTGCTCGCGACCGGGCGGCCGCCGATCAGATGGTCGACTTTCATGCGGATGGATCCCTTCGCGGGCCTGCCTGCGCTGCACCGCCCGCGCGACCGAACGCTGCGTCGCCGACGATCGTGTTGACCAGCCGGCCGAGACCTTCGATCTCGCACACGACCTCGTCGCCGACATCGACGTTGACGACGCCTTCGGGAGTTCCGGTCAGGATCACGTCGCCCGGCGCCAGCGTCATGAACGCGCTCAGGTATTCGATCAGGAACGCGATGTCGAAGACGAGGTCGCGGGTGTTGCCGCTCTGCGTCTGCCGGCCGTTGACGAGCGTGCGCAGCGCGCGTGCGGGCGGCGCCTCCACCTCGGCCGCATCGACCAGCCAGGGGCCGAGAACGGTCGCGCCGTCGCGGCTCTTGACGCGCAGGTTCGGCCGGTACCAGTTCTCGAGGTAGTCGCGCACCGCGTAGTCGTTGGCGATCGTGTAGCCGGCGACGTGCTCCATCGCCCGCGCGCGCGCGACGCGCCGCGCCGGCTTGCCGATGACGACCGCGAGCTCGCACTCGTAATGCATGAAGCTCGCCTCGCCCGGACGGCGCGTGGTGCCGCGATGGCCGAGGAGCGATGCCGGTCCCTTCAGGAACACGAGCGGCTCTTCCTGCGCCTGGAACGAGAGCTCCTTGGCGTGATCGGCGTAGTTGAGGCCGAGCGCGATCACGGTGCCGGGCTCGAACGGCGGCAGCCAGACGACGTCGGCTTCGCCGACGATGCGCCCGTCGGCGAGGCGGATCGCCTCGGCGCCGGCGGGCGTCGCCTGGTGGATCGCGCCTGCGTAGGCAACGCGTGCGCGCCTCATGCGGAGGTCGTCCCTTCGCTCGCGAAGACGCGCGTCTCGAGCCTGCCGAGGCGTTCGATCTCGACCGCGATCCGCGCCCCCGCGCGCACGCGCGGTGCGCCGGGCGCGCTGCCGGCGAGCAGCACGTCGCCGGGCGCGAGCGTGATGAAGTCGCTGACCTCGGCGATCAGGCGCGCCACGCCACGCACGTGATCGGCGGTGCTCGACGTCGAAGCGAGCCCGCCGTCGACGAATAGGCGCACGGCGAGCGCATCGGGATCGCCCACCTCGGCGCGCGCGACGACACGCGCGCCGAGGACGCACGACGCGTCGCGCGCCAGCGCCCGGATCTGCGGCCGGAAGTGCGACGCGTGCGGCACGGTGCAGTCGGCGACGATCAGGTAGCCGGCGACGTGGTCGAGCGCATCGGCCGCGTCGACGGCACACGCGGTCGTGCCGATGACGATGCCGAGCGCAGCGCCGACCTCGAGCTCGGGAGCGTCGTCGTCGACCTCGAGCGCGCCGCCGGGACCGACCAGGGCGTTGCGCGGCTTGACGGCGAGGACGACCGCCTTCGGGGCGCCGCGGTAGGGCGGCGCAGCGACGGCGTCGCCGAGGGATGCCAGCGCGTCACGGTGGTTGAGAAGGGCAGCGTAGACGGTGCCGCTCAGGCGAAACGGCGCCACATCGAAGCGCGGAGCGGAAGTCGACGCGAGCGACGACGACATCGGGCGCGAAGTGCGGATCAGGCGAGTGGCGAAACGCCGACCAGCCAGCGGTGCACCCAGAGCACGAACAGCGCGTAGACGAGCAGCCCGCCGACGACCGCGATCACGTCGTTCATCGGCCGCGGCGGCGCCGCGGGAACCGCGTGCGCCTCGGCCGGCGTGCGCCGCTTGACCGAGATCCGGTCCGCGACCGCCCACGCGAGAAAGCCCCCGAACAGCAGCACGTCGACCAGCGTTCCGTTGGCAAGCAGGTGCGCAGCGGCCCAAAACTTGACCGCGAGCAGCATCGGGTGCTTGGCCGCGTTCTTGATCCGTCCCGGCAGGTAGACGGCAAAGAGGAGCGGGAACACCGGCACCATGACGAGCAGGGCGAGGTGGCGCAGCCCCGCCGGCGGCGTGTAGAGGACGACCGGCGAGCGCCGGGCCAGCCCGTAGCCGACGATCAGGAGCACGAGCCCGACTCCGGAGGCGATCGAATAGATCCCTTTCCATGGTTTTTCGCCCATGCGCGCGACCGTGCCGCGGCGCCACGCCGGCGCGAAGATCGAGACGCTGTGGATGCCGAGGAACAGCAGCAGACCGACGACGAAGACGAGCATGGCAGAGATTGTGGCGCGAACGCCGGCAATCCGGCCGCGCCGTCAGGCCTGGCCGGCCGGCTGCGGCGCGGCACCGCGCAGGTGGGGCTTGATCCAGAGCCAGGAGACGACGCCGATCGACATCATCGCGAGCGACGTCGCCGCGAGCGCGAGCGCCGAGTGCATGACGAGCGGCGCGATCACGCCGGCGACCAAGCCGTTCGCCGTGCTGCCGACGAACGCCTGCAGCGACGACGCCATGCCGCGCCGCTCGGGGACGAGGTCGAGGACCATCAGCGTCACGACCGGGACCATCATCGCCCAGCCGAAACCGTAGAGCGCGATCGGCACGAGCGCCCACCACGCTGCGGGATGGAACAGCGCGTTGAGCGCCAGGTTGAGCGCGCCGACCGTGGCCATGATGACAAAGCCGTAGCGGATCTGGTGCGTCGGCTTGACCCGCCCTGCCATGCGCCCCGAGGCGAACGCGCCGCTCGTGATGCCGGCGATCGACAGCACGAAGAACCAGAAGAACTGCGCCGGCCCGAGGCCGAGGATCTCGCCGAGAAAGACCGGCGCCGAGAGCACGTAGAGGAACATGCCGTTGAACGGGATGCCGCTCGCCAGCGCGAGCATCAGGAAGCGCGGGTTGCTGGCCAGGCTCCAGTAGCCGCGCAGCAGGTGGCCGGTGTTGAACGGCTGCTTGTGGGTCTCGTGCAGGGTCTCGGGCAGCAGCTTCCAGTTGAGCGCGAGCAGCACGACTCCCACCGCCGTGAGCAGCCAGAAGATCGACTGCCAGCCGACGTGGACGAACAGGAATCCGCCGACCATCGGCGCGACCGCCGGCGCCACGCCGAAGTAGATCGTCACCTGCGACATCACGCGCTGCGCGTCGGCGGGCGGGAACATGTCGCGGATCACCGCCCGCGAGACGACGATCCCCGCGCCGGCCGACATGCCCTGCACCGCGCGGAAGAACACCAGGGAGCCGATGTGCGGCGCGAGCGCGCAGCCGATCGAGGCGAGCGTGAAGACGACGAGTCCGGCGAGCACCACCGGACGACGGCCGAAGCTGTCCGAGAGCGCGCCGTGGAACAGGTTCATCACCGCGAAGCCGAACAGGTAGGCCGAGAGCGTCTGCTGCATCTCGACGGGCGAGGCGCCGAGCGCGTTGGCGATGCCGGTGAACGCCGGCAGGTAGGTGTCGATCGAGAACGGCCCGAGCATGCCGAGGCAAGCGAGAAGGATCGCAAGCGCCCAGTTCGGGGCCTGCCAGATCGTTCGTGCGTCGGGGTTCATGTCGGCGACTCGCGGTATCGGATCCTCCACCTGATGCAGACCGGTCTCGGCCGGTCGGCGGATCGTGAAAGTTGTGAAGCGAGCCGATAGGCCGGATTCTGTGCGGGCCCGCGGTCTTGCGATCGCGCGCCCGTGGCCGCCATTCCTCTGGGCCGGGCATCGCTGCCCGGCTCGGTGCTACCTACCCGCCGGCTCGTGCGGAGCCACACTTCCAGGCAAGCGCCGAAGCGCCCGCCCACGCCGGCCTATTTGGTATTGCTGCGCGTAGAGATTGCCCGTTTCACCCGCCGGCTCGCCTTGCGGCGCGCCGACGACTCGTCTCTGTTGCTCTGATCCTCACCTCACGGTGGACAGCCGTTAACTGCTACGCCGCCCTGCGCAGTCCGGACCTTCCTCACGTGCCGACGAGCGGCGCGCGCGGCGGCCTGGCCCGCTTCACGTCGTGATTATCGGTGGCCACGCGACGGGGTGCAGGTCCAGCACTGCCGTGGCCAGACCGGTCGGGCCGTGGAGCCCGCCCGCGGGTTGGCTACAATGCTGGCCGCTGG